>JBDUDG010000018.1:0-21892 GCA_040003045.1 Saprospiraceae bacterium
ATTTTCATGAAGGAAAATGGAAAAGAGGAGTTGTATTCATTAAGGAAATAGTTCCACTGCATGGCATCACACTCATTGCAAATACAGTCTATCGCGAACACTATGTGACCCACCCAATGAAGCACCATTGGAATATCTCGCAGAATGAATTGGCGATATCGTACAAATGGAAAAATAAAAACTGGCACTCACTTGCTATTTCTTCTCACAGCAGATCCATTCCTATGATGCGCGGAAGTGAAGAAATGTTTTTCACTGATCAACATTGGGGGTACACACGCATTCATCCTGATTTGACTTACGAATATGAAGTCGCACACCCGGACTGGAATTATTATGAAACAAAAAAATTTGAAATAGACGTAAACTTTGAAATGGTATATGGTCGGGACTTTGCATTTCTCAATCATCAAAATCCATATTCCGTTTTCCTCGCAGAAGGTTCAAAGATTTCATTAAAAAAAAGTTCAATAATTAGATAATCAACACGTCCGTTTTTCCCCACCTTGGCCCGAAGTTGTGGAAAAGGAAATTAAAAAATACAGGTCCACATTGCATTAATGCAGGATAAAGTAAGCTATCAGCATTCCTGCTATCCCTATGATCAGTCCCAGATATACTTCTTTTGTAGAATGTGAATTTAAAAACAACCTTGCCGTGCATACGAGACCCGCTATGAGTATCACTCCGTACAAAATGTAATCAATCGACAGGATAAAATTAATCCCACCCGGAAGTCCAATCTGTGCATCTTCATAACCGAACTTCAATTTGGTCAGCACTACCATCACGACCAAACCTCCCATGCCTGCAGCATGAGCACTCACTTTCATAAAATTATTGATCAGAAAACATGCCCACAGCCCAATCAAAACTCCCAGAACAGCTACACGGATAGAAGTAGGAAAATCCGCTTTGGAAACATGCAGATACAACGATAAATATAAAATCCCCGACATGATGTAAGGACCTATACGCTCATGCCTTGTTTCCATCTTGTAAGACTGTATCCAACCAAGCATTTTCATCATGAACACTCCAATAGCAGGCAAAGTAATTGTCGTCATGATCACGATAATGAGCAATATATCAGCTTCCGCAACATGTCTGTAACCGAAAGAAAACGGATTCGTCCACAACAGGACAAACGTCATGTAGGTAAGAATCAGAAGTGGGTGGAAAAGAATTGATAAAAAATTGGCAATGGCCTTCATCCATCAGGGCTTTATGATCTTGATTTCAACACGCCTGTTTTTTTCGCGACCGGCTTCAGTTGTATTTTCATTGATGGGCTGCGTGGCTCCAAGGCCTGAAGTTAATATTCTGTCAGCTTCAATGCCACGGGAAACCAGATAATCTTTTACCACCCTTGCCCTTTGCTCAGAAAGATCGATCAGTGCTACATCATCACCGACATTATCAGTATGGCCCTCAATCAGTATTTGCATCGAAGGGTGTACTTCCATCAACGAAACAAGACCCTGCAAAGCTTCCCCGGATTTTGTGAGTATGATCGCTTTAGCTTTGGAAAATTGAATTTTATACAAGAATAATTTTTCGGCCAATTCTATACTGTCAGCATACCGTGCACCGCCCTTCAGGTAAATATTTGTATCAGGTGAGTGAGTAGACATTTTTTTTGTATTACCCACATCTTCCGGAATCATTTCATCAATTTCGGGATTTATGTAAAGAACAACATCAATGGTGTCTTTTCCGGATTTCTCAATCAGCCTGGGATCCACAAGTATTTGCTGTGAACTGCTACGTGGTTTTCGGGAAAGAAATTTATAAGGTTCATATTCCGTTAGTCGTGCTTCAAAATGCCCATCATAGCTATTGAAGTATTCAAGGAATTTTTTGGATGATAGTTGACCCCAGAATAATTCACTTCTCGTCGGCTGCCCGGTATTTGCATCTATTATAGTCCCCCTGACATAAATTGGTTTTTTAAGTTGCGGCCGGGGTGTTAACCTCACTCGGAATATATCACTTGTTCCATCCCTTCTGGAAGTAAAGTACATGAAGTGATTATTCGGATCAAAGTAAGGTTGACTGTCATCAAATGGTGAATTGACCTCTCCTTTCAATAATACAGGGGTGGACCAATGCAGCCAGGTATAATCAAGCCTCTCTGAAACATAGATATCATTGCCACCCGGACCGCCAGGTCGATTAGATGAAAAATAGATGAACCGTTTATCGGGAGTGACGTGTGGAGTTGTTTCCTGGAATTTGGTGTTTAGTTCGCTACCCATATTTACCGGAGCTGACCATACATTTTCACGCATGAAAAATGAAACGTAGAGGTCATTCGCCCCTTTACTATCTGACCTATTCATACTCAACACCAATACATGACCACTTGGAGTCATGGTAAGGTTTACATCAGAACTGTCTGCCTGAAACTCATAGATGTACATTGGCTTTGGAAAGCTTTGCTCTCCATCTTCAAAAATATTGATCCGCGAGAAACCGGCATACATACTGCCATCCTCATAGAATTGATTGATGATCACGTATTCTTCTGGACCCATTCCTGTGGAAACCAGGCTATTCGTCAATGCACTATTGAGTGGATACCCGGGATGAAAAGCCCCATAGATACTATCTTCCCTGATATTAGAATACCAAATGTCCTGATTATAGACTGAATTTACAGGATCAGTTATCAGTTTACCAGCTATTTGTGAATAAATAGCTGAAAGGCGCTCATGATAACTCTTATCATCCTTATTGGAGGTAAGCTGACCTTCATCATTGACCATATCCGGATTGAAATCAGGAGATGCAGTGCGCGTAAAAAATAATCTGCTCCCATCCCTGCTCAATACGGGACTGCTTTCATCATAACCGGCTGTATTGACCGATGGGGATAATTTCTCAAGTTCGCCCTGCCCATAAGCAACAGGGATGACAAAGACTATCCACAGGATGACCCGTACGATGTTATGCATAGGGTAAAAATAAGATCTTCAGTGAAACTATCTATTGCAATGGGATGCCTTCATAATAACCCAAAGGCCTGTCAAGGAGCAATTTAGTGATATATGCTATTTGCCCTGTGTGGTACGAGAAATGTTCAGTAACGTGAATGAGAATGGTCAGCCCAGTTTCCTCAAAAGTCTGTACCGGTCTTTTTCTTAACAATTGTTCCGCTGGTAAGTTGAGGATCACCGGCCGGATTAATTCCATGGTCATATTCAACTTCAGAATCAACTCATCCGTTCCGATTGGTCCCTTTTCATCAAACTCATCTTTCCGGTTCCTTACATCTTCATAACCGCCCAGACCGGTATGAATCCATTGTCGCACATTTCCGCAAAGATGCAACACCAGGTTTCCAATGCTATTAGAAGAGGGATTGGGACGCCACCATATCTGGGATTCATCCAACTGTCCAAGACATTTCAGGATCCTTATCTGAGATTCATCAAATAATCGGAAAGCAACTTCCTTAATCAGCGCTTTATGAATTGACTCTTGATCACCCATCAGGTCCATTGTGTAATTTTGGATACGGAAGATAATCGGTTATTCCCATTGGCTAAAGCAAAAGATTCATACCATTGTATTCCCTTGCTAAAGGTTCAATTATAGATTTCCCCTTTAATAATTTTTGGAATTCTTTCCATCCCTGTGCCTAACAAAATCATTAATTGCTCCTGAATAAAGAATAGGCAATTTGAGCTCCTTGTCCGCATAGACATTCGTAATTCTCACTCGTTTCTTTGCCGGAGAAAAATTATTAATTGCCCCAGAATTTATCCCGGGATTACGATTTTATTTTTTTATTTATTAGTTATTAGTTATTAGTTATTCGTTATTCGTTATTCTGTGTTCATTATTTTTTAAAGTTCTCCTGTGGCAATCGTCACCATCCTTATAGAAGCTACAGAAGCAGATAAAAGAGCAAGTGCACAAGACTCAAGTGTGGCTCCAGTAGTCAACACATCATCCACCAGCAGAATATTTTTATCCCTTACAATTTTTGCATTGGCAACACCAAATGACGAACCTATTGTTTCGACACGCTCAAGCCTTTTCATGCCCGTCAGACTCTGGTCATTCGTTGACCGGCGTAACCCATGTTTAAAACAATCCACTCCCATCACCTCAGCAATTCCAGCACCAAATACTGCACTTTGATTATAACCACGTTTACGTTGTTTTTTCCAGTGCAGTGGCACTGGAATAATGGCATCAATGTCATTCCACATCTCAGATTGAATGAGTTGTCGTCCGTACCATTTACCAATGGTACTAATGAGATCAGGTTGATTATTATATTTTATCTGATGAAGGAGACGCTGCGTTCCTCCTCCTCTGGAAAAATACAGGAATGCGGCACCTGCTTTCAGATCAATTCGCCCCCTGAAATGTGCAGTGAAGGGATTGTTCATGTGAAGATGAAATCCGGTTTCCGGAAGCTCATTAAGACAATCAAGGCAAAATATGTGATGATCAAGTGGACGCTGCAAACCGCAACTAGCACACAGGGGTGGATAAACAAGGTCCTTGATATGGCTGTACCAATGCTTCATGAAAGAAATAAAATAAAGCCGGACTTTCTTGGGTGCATACATCCGGCTTTAATATTCAACTGGCAAATTAAAAAGCGAGGATCCAACTTCCTCTTACGTATAAGGTAGTGGTTTGAGGAAGCCTTTTCATGACCGCTTTTTTCAATTATTTTCAAAATATTTTTATTTCTCTTACAGATCATTTGGATTTCGTATACTTGTATGATGACTTTCCGGTAAATCTGACGGGGATTTACAATTCACCAGGGGAAAGCATCCAGTTGAAAACATGAACCAGTTGGATCGAAATCCTTATCTCAGGGATGAATATTTTATCCATACCATTAAACCGGGAGGTTGCAATGGGGAAAAGGCCATTCTCGGCCTGTATACATCATATTATAAAGCCGTCAGGGATATCATCTCAGATCTGGTCAGGATCAACCCGGGCTGTTATGCACAAACTGATGACATTCTTCATGATGCCTTCCTGATCATGATCCATAAGATCCAGTATGAAACAGTTTCAGTCAAATCATTGAAGGCTTTCTGGATTGGAATCTCCAAAAGACTCATTCTGAATCAGGTCAGACGGCATAGAAGACTCATTTTCGTAGAAGATGTCGAAGAGGATTACGGATCATCTGATATTTCTCCAGAAACCATTTTTATTATCACCGAAGAAAATAAGGCCATCGAAAAATTTATTGAAAAGTCCGGTGGCCGTTGCAAAGCGTTGCTTCTGCTATGGCTTGCCAGGTATGATATGGATGAGATAGCACAGGAACTAAAACTAAGTGGCGCAAAAATGGCCAGAAAAATAAAATATCTATGTTTCAATAAGTTGAGAAAACTCCTGAGCGAAGGACATGTCATTGAACACTGATCAGAAAGAGTGTAAAACAGATACCATCATCTTAAGATTATCCACATGCAACAAAAGGAAGTACATGAATTAATCGATCGTTATCTTCTGGGAAGAATTTCCTCGCCGGATTTAGAAAGATTGGATCAGCTCAGAAAATCAAACCCTGACATTGAGCAGGAAATAAAAGAAAGCAGAGATGTTATGAAGGTCCTGAAATATCTCAGGTACAAAGATCTTCGTCAAAAGCTTATTGAAATTGATAAGAGCGATACAGATCTAAATTCTTTTCGGTTTAGAGACTTGCTTTTGGGTATCACATTGTCAATTCTCGTTTTAGTATCTTTTCTATTGTGGTCGGCCAATTTCTATAACCCTGAATCAGTAGCACTCAGATACTTTCATCATTTTCCCGATGCATCTATTATCACCATGGAAGGAAAGGATATTTCAGGGGACTTGTCGTTGGCTATCAAAGCTTTTAACGAAAGAAAATATCTGTTAGCGCTGACCAAATTTCAATCGCAAGCACAGGATCATGATCCCGACATATCCATTTTTGCTTCATGGAATATTTTACTTGCACACCTTGCCTTTTACGGACCTGACCAGGAATGGAAAAATGAATTATGGCATTTCAGCGCTACTTCGTATGCACCTTACGGCATCGAATCAAAGCGTTTGTATGAAATGATTAATTCCCCATTGTATGACTATATCAACTTGCATCTTTCTCCTCAACTCTCCTACATGAAGCCTCGTCTTATGTAATCTTTGATCAAAATTTATTTTCCCTGTTAAACAATTGTTAAACGAAAAATTAAGTGATACCAATCACGGAATCGTACCGTTTATAAGCCACTTGTACTCCTTAAAAAACCACGAGGAAAGACTATGAAGCTTAAACCCTTTTTCTCATTTATTCTCGCAGGGATTTCTGGTGGATTGATTTGCTTCGGTGCGATTCAATTCTCACAGCATCTTACACCAACAGGTCATCCTGCTACACCAGTATCATTGACAACACAGGCTCCTGTCACAGGACCCGATTTCGCAGCTGCAGCAGAACAGGCTCAAAAAGTTGTCGTGCTGATCGAAGCCTCAGAAAGTGAAGCCACTGCGCAAAGCCGCAGACGTCAGGATCCAGTCCAGGACTTCTTTGAAAGATTTGGAATTAACTCTGATGGCTATGGATTCGGCGCTCCACGTATCAGGAAAGGCGCAGGGTCAGGCGTGATCATTTCTTCTGATGGATACATTCTGACCAACAATCACGTGGTCGATTTTGCCGATGAAGTCAGTATCATGACCAATGACGATAAAAAATATAAAGCTGTGATCGTAGGACGCGATCCAAGCACTGATCTTGCAGTAGTGAAGATTGATGCCAAAAATCTTCCCACACTGGAATATGCAGACTCCGATAAAGCCCGCGTTGGAGAGTGGGTGCTCGCTATAGGCAATCCTTTCGAGTATCTCACTTCAACTGTCACCGCAGGTATCATCAGCGCAAAAGGACGTGACCTGGATATTATCCCCGGCACAAAGACCATAGAACAGTTTATCCAGACCGATGCCGCCATTAATCCGGGTAATAGCGGTGGTGCATTAGTCGATGCCTCCGGAAGATTATTGGGTATAAATACTGCAATTGCTTCTGAGACAGGTAGTTATTCCGGTTATTCCTTTGCCATCCCCATAAATCTTGCAGTTGGTATAGCAAGCGACATTATTAAAAATGGAAAGGACATTGAGCGAACATCTTTGGGTGTACAAGTGTTTGAATTAAATGAATCGTTAGTTAAAGAACGCGGTCTCGATATCAACCAGGGATTATTGGTGGATGAAGTGGTGGAAAGAAGCGCAGCCCAATATGCAGGAATCCTTCCAAATGATATCCTGGTAGAAATAGATGGTAAAACACTGAAAACCTTCAATGACCTGAAAGAGAAAATCGATCTGGCTAAAGTAGGAGATTCGGTGAACGTTAAAGTGTACAGAAATGGGAAATATTTAGACATCCCTGTACGATTGAAAAAAGGACTTTAATGAATGAGTAAATCTCATTTTTAGATATAGTTGGTTTTTCGTTTTGTTTTGATGCGCCTGTCTTAAAAGAAAGACAGGCGTTTTTATTTGAAAAATATTTTTTCGTAATTCCGGATTTTACAATTTAATTTGCCCGCCGTTGATAAAGAGTTGATTAATCACCCACACTATGGCAATTTTAAAACTGGAAAACGTCACCAAGCAATTCAAAGATCGTCTCGCAGTAGATGATGTCAGTTTCGAAGTTGAGCAGGGCACCATTTTTGGAATGCTTGGCCCGAATGGTGCCGGCAAGACCACTATCATCCGGATGATCACCACTATCATGGCACCGGACAGCGGCCATGTTTACTTCAGGGGTGAACAAGTGAATAAAACACACCCCCCTCTCATGGGCTATCTTCCCGAAGAAAGAGGGTTATACAAACGGATGAAAGTCGGCGCCCATCTCATCTATCTTGCCCAACTCAAAGGTCTTTCTGTTCAGGAAGCCACAGTCAAATGCAAACAAATGCTGGAGCGCTTCGAAGCATTAGACTGGTGGAATAAAAAAGTTGAGGAGCTTTCAAAAGGCATGCAGCAAAAAATACAGTTCATCGCCACGATAGTCCATGACCCCATCTTACTTATCCTCGACGAACCATTCTCCGGTCTTGACCCAATCAACACAAGCATGATCCAGAATGAGATCTACCGCCTGCGCGATAAAGGAGTTACTATCATTTTTTCGACCCACAGGATGGAACAGGTCGAGGAAATGTGTGAAAATATAATCCTCATCAACCATGGAAAAAATATCCTGGAAGGAAATGTCAATGAAATCCGAAATCAATACAAAGAACACCTGTATAAGATCACCTTCGCAGGCCAACTTCCCGGACAATTTTCCAATGGATTAGAACTGGTGCGATCTGAAGATCATACCGCCACTTTTCGAATTCCAGATGCGGCCTCGCCAAATGAGTTGCTTCAGTATCTGATTAATGCAGGTTGCCAGATTCATTCTTTCCATGAAATACTGCCTACCATCAATGAAATATTTATCCGCCAGGTAAAAGGAATAAGCCATGAGTAGTAAGATATGGATAGTCGCCCGCAGGGAATACATCACTCGCGTACAAAAGAAATCTTTTATACTGGTGACCTTGCTCACTCCGGTTGGGATCGCACTTTTTTCGATACTCATTGGATTTATCATGAGTGCTGGTGCAAAAAATGATCAGCGCATTCTGGTACACGATGACACAGGCATCATCCGTCAAATGGCTGAAAACGATAAAAATTTTCCTTATCAGTTTTCAGAAAAAGACATGGCCATTCTGAAGGAAGAATATCAATCGATGGGTTATGATCTCCTTGTCCAGATTCCTTCACTTAAAGATTCAGCCTCAGCACACATCGGTGCACTATATTGGAGCCGGGAAAAGCCATCCCTTGCCCTGCTGGAAGCAATTGAATCCCATTTGGGCGAGCAGATCCAGGCATACAGGATGCGAAAATCAAATATCGCCCAGTCACTCCTCGATTCCTTCCTGGCAGATATCAACCTGGAAAATGGGGCCATGAATCCTAATGACCATTCAGGTTCTGCCTCTGCGGGAAAACTCAATATCATCATAGGGACAGTACTCGGTGGCCTGATGGGTTTCCTCATGTATCTCGTGATCTTTATCTATGGTAGCATGGTGATGCGCAGTGTAATGGAAGAAAAACTCAGCCGCATTGTTGAAGTCATGGTCAGCTCAGTACGCCCCATTCAATTGATGATGGGAAAGCTCATTGGAGTTGGTGGTGTGGGATTGACACAAATTGCCATTTGGGCAGTCCTTATTCCGATCCTGATGACTATAGCACTTGCTCTATTTCCAGGAGTAGATCATTCTCAATTATCAGGTGTTGGAGCTGTCTCCCAGGTGGATGCAGAATCGTTTAGCGCATTTTCACTTCAGGATATTATTATGACCATTTTTAATCTCAAATGGTGGCTTATTCTTCCGGTTTTCATTTTGTTTTTCCTCGGTGGTTACTTTATTTACAGCTCCATGTTTGCAGCCATTGGTTCCGCTATCAATGAGGATATGGGAGAAGGTCAGCAACTTATGCTCCCGATAGTTATCGTTGTCATGCTTGCATTCTATATGTTGTTTCCTGTGCTTTCCAATCCTAATGGTACGCTCGCAGTCTTCGCATCAATGTTTCCATTGTTTTCTCCGATCATTATGCCGGCCCGTTTAGCATTTGATCCTCCCTGGTGGCAAATTGTTGTATCGATCTTAATTATGCTTTCTACAGTCTGGTTTTTTATCTGGCTGACGAGCAGGATCTACCGCGTAGGCATACTGATGTATGGAAAGAAAGCCACTATTCGCGAAATGATAAAATGGCTACGGTATTCTGAATAAAAAAAAAGTCGCCCCTCCGGAACGACTTTTCGATGAGAATTCGTTTTGAATGATAAGTCACTACTTAATCAATGCCCCATCATCTTGGGTCAAAAGTCCAAATAAATTCCGAACCACATAGTCATTTTTAAATATTTGATAAATCTTAACATATTGATTTAATTACCGGAAGCAAATATTCTGCATTTTTAAAATATTCTCTCATCATTGGTTCGTAATTCAATCAGAATATTCCCTTCTTCCCGGCGCAATTTTCAAAATAAAAACAGATTCCTCCATAGTGAGTTGAGTATGAATAAGGTGACCCAACTGTGGCCAAAGCACATCAAAGTTCCCGATGATGATGGTACTCATCCCATTCGACTGAATTTCAATACCGGTAAGGTTCTTTAACTTTTGAAGAAAATCCAAAACCGAAGCGGGATAATCATTGAGCAGAGGGTAAAGGCTGATTTCAATGGTAGCTGTCATCCATAATATTAATCAATCCTCCTTAATTCTTCGACTTATCTTTACTTCCAAATTTATACGGATGAAATCTTTATTTGCTCTTTTTATCACACTTTGCTCGGTATCTTTCATTCATGCCCAAACCTGGACATGGTCTGCCGAAATGCCCAAGGCCGGAGAGATCGTTAATGTCGATCTGAAAGGATTAGAAGCAAAAGACAATATGCACATGGTGGCATATACCTTCAATGGCAAAGACCTGGTCACAAAAGATGTTTTCTTCACCAAAGACAACGATGGCATTCATGCTTCTGTTCTTGTGCCTTCAGAAACCAACTGGGTCCGATTAGTGATAGCAGATGAAGATAATCAGCCATTAGCCGAAGATAATAAATATGTCATGAAAGCAGGTGCTCCTGCTAAAGCAAGCGAGATTGAAAAAGCAATGGCTCTCTCCTATTACACAAGTACATTGGGATTAAAAAGAGACAATATTGCGGCCACATCTCTTTACAGGGATGCCGTAAAGGCTAATCCAGACTGGCTCAGAACTCCGGAAGTGCTTGCAGGATATTCCTCTGCAGCTAAAGCCTCAAAATCTGCTGAAGATGTCAATTTCCTTAAACAAAATCTCCATACCTATGACAATAGGAAAACAACTGAACCGGAAGATCTTCTACTCAGCGCAGTACGCGTTTCAAAAAACTTAGGGGATACAGCTTTGTCACTTTCCTTAAGGAAGAAGCTTGATAAAACATATCCAAAATCACAATTAGCACAGGAAGATCAGGTCGTACTATTTGAAAAATCCAAAACTGTAGATGAGAAAATTGCCTTCCGGAATAAATTCAAAACTAATTATGGTGTCAATGATCTTAACACCGCCTCAATTGATAAAATGACCTCTGCGATCATAGGGGATTATGCTTCTTCAAAAGATTGGAACAAAGTAGAAGCCAATATCGGTCAGCTCATCGACCCTATGACGCGGACGAGAGCCTACAATGAATATGCATGGACACTTTCAGGTGAAGGCCTTGAAAAAGACGCCATAAATATCGACATGGCTTCAAGGTTATCCTTAGCATCACTCAATGGCCTGGCCGAAATTAAAAAGCCAGCAATCGTTACAAAACAAGCATGGGATAAAGTGCTGGACAATTACCGTGCACAATATGGAGATACTTATGCCCTGGCTTTATTCAAACAGGGTAAATATAACGAAGCCATCGATCACCAGACCTTTTCTGTCAAGAACATGAACTACAGCGATCCTGAAATGAACGAACGACTCGTGGTTTACATGGAGAAGGCAGGACAAAAAGACGCATTACTTTCTTTCGTAGATGAAATGATCGAGACAGGTCAGGCCACTACCAAAATGAAAGATATCCACAAGAAAATATGGATGTCAGATAAAACCCAGGATCAGCTTTATAATCAATATGTCTCTAAACTTGAAGCAACAGCCACGGAGAAAAGATTAAATGAAATTAAAGCCAAGTGGATGGACGCTCCTGCGGTAAGCTTCTCACTAAAAAATCTGGAAGGCGAAAGCGTTTCACTGGCTGATTATAAAGGTAAAACCGTCGTCCTCGATTTCTGGGCTACATGGTGTGGTCCCTGTAAAGCAAGCTTCCCCGGAATGAAAAAAGTAGTCGAACATTATGCCCAGGACAAAAACGTCGTCTTCCTTTTTGTCGACACATGGGAGACCGGTGAGAACATATCAGGTCGCGTCAGTAGTTTCATCAAGGACAACAACTATCCTTTCCCAGTAGTGCTCGATAGCAAAAATGAAGTTGTAGTTAATTACAAAGTGGATGGTATCCCGACTAAATTTATTATCGACAAGGATCAGAAGATCAGGTTCAAGGCAGTAGGGTACAGCGGAAGCAGCGATTCACTTTACGAAGAACTCACCACGATGATAGAAATGGCTCAGAACGGAGGAACACTTCAGAAGTCCTAGTAATTCGGAAAAATTTTCGTTAAGCTTTTTTCGCAGATGTCCAGGCATCTCTGAGCGAAACTCCTACGTAATTTTTTGGAGAAGTTACTTTCAGAAATGCAAGTTGCAAAGGTGAGAGATATACATCAGGGTTTTGGCCGTCTGCCAATGCACTGTTCACTCTGCATTTCTGTACTTCAGTCATTGGTATACCACGATATTTTGAATTTGACAGATAATATTTCGGCGTCACATCAGGCTTGAAGTTTCCCCCGGCAGTCGCTTTACATGTGGATTGCATGGCTACTTTATCCAGTTGCGATTTAGAAATCACATTTGGATCATATTCAACTTTCACCGCTTCTTTCGATTCCTGGAATCCTGCGCTGGTTGAGATGACACCATTCACTGCTCCAAATAATGCCTCCCCGGTCCAAAAACAATACATGGTATACGTCGCTATACTTGTGCCCCTTTTTTCCGCGTCAAGCTCATCAGTCAGAAGTTGCAAATATTGTGGAGCCATACCTCTAGTTTTGATCAGCACATGGGTCATCATGTCACTCAGCCCATGCGGACTATAGTTTCCATTTAATCTTGTGGCCAGATCTTTTCCATTTTCATCCACGATTCTCACAACAGGATTATTCCATGCAGGTTCATTAAATCTCTGCAGGACTTCCGCATCAGGTCCCTGTTTATTATTATAAATTGCAAGGGGAATAAAATTAGTTTCGATGGCTTCAACGATAAGGGGATGACTGAGAACATCGCTTCCATACGTCCGGCAGGTAATGCATCCCGGTATTTCCTGGAATATGATCAGGATGGGTTTATGCTCAGCTTTACTCTTCACCTGTGCCTCATCTATCGATCGGAGCCAATGGACATCCCCAAGCTCAGTGGGATTTCCAATCGATGAACCTGTCAGTAAATTGATAAGTATTAGTATAAAAATCATATCAGCAGAAATTGAATAGGTTAAGCAAGCTCGAATTTCATTAAAACGAAATAATGTATTCAAAGCTTACATTTGATCAAAATAACAAGATAGTACAAGGTTAAATTCTTTCTTCAAAGAAGAAATATTGTAGTAACAAAAATCTCAGGACATGAAAATTGTAAGCTGGAACGTGAACGGAGTACGTGCAGTTGTAAAAAAAGGATTTGCTGAACAGATCAAAAGCTGGGGAGCAGATATGATATGCCTCCAGGAAACCAAGGCTCAGGATTCGGAAGTGAAGGAAGCCTTAGCTGGTGTCACCGATTATAATGTGTATTCCTATTCTGCCATCAGGAAGGGATACTCCGGAACCAGCATTCTGACAAAAACCCATCCTATCAACATTCACTATGGCCTTGGAATAGATGCGCATGATCAGGAGGGCCGTGTGATTACGGCTGAGTTTGATCAATATTATTTGCTGACCGCATATATTCCAAATTCAGGGAGCGATCTCGCAAGGCTGGAATATCGCAAAACCTGGGATAATGATTTCACTTCATATTTAAGCGATCTTCAAAAAAAGAAACCGGTTATAGCCTGTGGTGATTTCAATGTAGCCCATAAACCAATCGACCTTGCGCGGCCAAAAGAAAATTATAATAAAACCTCCGGATACACTCAGCAGGAGATCGATGGCATGACAGCCTTGCTGGGTACCGGATATACAGACGCCTATCGCCATCTTCGTCCTGAAGAAGTTGGTTACAGTTGGTGGAGTGCTCGTTTCGGTGCAAGAGCAAAAAATATAGGATGGAGAATAGATTATTTTATCGTTTCTGATACCTTGCTGCCTTCTGTTTTGGATAGCTTCATCATGCCTGCAGAAATGGGAAGTGATCATTGCCCGGTAGCCCTCGTTTTAAAATAACTGACCCAGGTCTTAATTTGTATGGTAAAAAAAGAATACACAAACGGTGAGATCACAGTAATCTGGCAACCCGGTCTTTGCATTCACTCTGCCATTTGTTTTCATAGTCTGCCGGAAGTCTTTAAGCCAAGAGATCGCCCCTGGATACAGATGGATCAAAGTGATACGAAATCCATAACTGATACAGTGAATGCATGCCCTTCAGGAGCCCTTTCTCTTAAAATTTCTGCTGAAACACAAGCAGAATCAATTCCTATTGTAGAAATGGGGCAAGTGAAAATTATGCCCAACGGACCCGTTAGGTTCTCCGGTCCTTGCCTGGTCACTCTTCAGGATGGAACAGTGGTCGAAAAACCCAATGGAGTAGGCATCTGCAGATGCGGTGGTTCCGCAGTTTATCCTTTCTGTGATGGCAGCCACAGGACCAATGGATTTTCAGGGTAAACAACCAAAAGATTTTCTGTTAATTTTTTAAATAACACATTATAATTTTTTATAAAGTGTATATATTGTGCTGACCATTCTTAAAGGACCATGACAGCATTGGCTTTTTTCATGAATCTATGCGCCCGAATGGAGAACATTCATCCCCATCTCAGGAAGTCCACCCTTTTATCATCTCCTTCCATGGAATACAAAGGCAGGGCCTTCGCCATGATTCACGATGACAGGATAGTGCTCAAGATCGATAGTCAGGAATTACCTGAACCGGGGATCGTGGGCTGGCAATATTATAAACCCGATGGAAATCCGGGATATCTTCAGAAATGGGTCGAGGTGCCTTTTTATTACCATCATGACTGGCCAGATCTGGCTGAAAGAGCCCTCTATGGACTCAAGGACGCGCTGGGAGATTAGTCATTCAATTGCAGGGTTATATGCAGTACCAGAACAGGACTGACCCCATCGGCTGTTCCCTTCCCGGGGAAACATTAATATTGCACAAATAAATCCGATGCCCCTACCCAGGAAAATTGGTCTTTTTTTTGGATCCTTCAATCCGATTCATACCGGCCACCTGATCATTGCAGAATATATGGCCGGATTGCCTGACCTTGAACAGGTATGGTTCGTTGTTTCCCCTCATAACCCTCTTAAGAATCGGGCCACATTAGCCAATGATTTTGACAGGCTCCACATGGTGACGCTCGCCATCGATGACAACACAAAACTTAGGGTTTCAAACATTGAGTTTTCGTTGCCAAAGCCCTCTTATACGATTGATACTATGGCTTATCTCCACGAAAAATATCCTGAGCATACTTTTTCATTAGTCATGGGAAGTGATAATGCGGAGAGCATCCATAAATGGAAAAATTTCGAGATTCTGCTGGCACGTTATACTATCCATGTTTACCAAAGACCAGGTTCAGAGAGATTAAGTCCTCCAGAACAGGCTTCAGATATAAGGTTTCACCAGGTTCCAATGCTTGATATTTCCTCTACTTTTATTCGTCAACGGATCGCAGCAGGCCTTTCCATTCGGTATATGGTACCCGACAGTGTCTATCAATTTTTGGATGGCTCAAGACTCTACAGGCAATAATAGGCCCAGGTCTTTCATTAATAACTGGAATTCAGAACGAATCAATTCCTGAAAATTATCCGGCCGAAACACCTCTATCTTTGACGCGATCTATGAAGCTACATATCCTTTTTTCAGTCTGCCTGACCATTCCACTTTTGCCGGTCCTTGGGCAAGGAGATTTACGTATTGGTCAATGGGCTAGTCACTTTCCATACAACATCGGTTCAACTGTCACCCAAAGCCCGACCCGCATCTATTATGGAACCGAATTTGCCCTGCTTTCAATTCAGAAGGACGACACTTCAAAAGTTGATTATTTTTCAAAAGTTGATGGCCTGAGCGATGTAGGACCGAGCTGGATCCGTTATCATAATTTACTTCGCACACTCATCATTGGTTACAAGGATGGGAACATTGATCTGCTTGATACGAATGGCATTTCAAATGTCAATGACATCCTTCGCAACTCATCAATTCAGGGAGAAAAAGAGATTAAAAATATTTACACTGATGATGGTAATCTCGCTTACTTATGCACTCCTTTTGGATTGGTGATACTGGACCTTGTAACACAAAAATTTAAATCTACAGTGTTCACCAACAGTCCGGCCAATGCATTTACGATTTTTCAAAACAAATATTATCTCTCTACAGAAAACGGACTATACCGTTATGATCCATCGTCAGGCAACATCATTGAAAATTTTGGGCAATGGGAGAAGATCCTCGTTCCGGGCCACGCCACTGCATTTAATTCGTCAGCAGTAGCTGTATTTCACAATCAACTTTATTTTGGTGCAGATGATGATTTGTACAGGCTTGATCGGCTTGATACTATTTGGTACCACCTGGACAATTTTGCAGTTTCATTTATTTCTTCCGAAGGTCAGAATATGATGGTTGGATTCCGATGTGTGAATGATTGCATTGGTAAAGTTTTTTTCTTTCGTGAAGACGGCTACTGGCATGAAAGTGGAATATTCTGTAATGCAAGGCCGACATATGCTATCGAAGATGAAAGAGGAAGGATATGGTACGCAGATATGTTTCCGGATATCAGGGTCGCGCAAAATACATTCACACCCTGTGACGTGCTTAAAATTGAAACGCCCTATTCTGGAAATGTGAGTGAGATGGAAGTCAAAGACGGGATTTTATATGTTGCCACCGGTGGCGTTTCGGAAAGCTATGGTTACCTCGGCAATAAGGATGGATTTTTCACTTTCGACAGGATGTCCTGGACCACGTACAATCAATTCAATACTCCTGAGCTCGCAATTCCAGGTCTGGAGAATTTTTTCAGGATACTGCCGCATCCCACCGAAAATAAACTTTATGTCGGATCGTATTATGGAGGACTTCTTGAATATGATTACAAAGACTTCAAAGTATACAACGACCAGAACAGTTCTTTACAAGGGACGGTTGGTGATCCACAGCGAGAGCGTGTTAGCGGTCTTGCATTCGATGATCAACAAAATCTTTGGGTGACCAACTATCTCGCCCCAAGACCATTGAGTGTATTAAAAGCTGATGGGACCTGGAAGTCATTCGCTATGCCATGCACCAACATCACCGATTTGTCACAGATCGTCATCGATCATCGGGGTTATAAATGGATCATGCTGTATAGTAAATCCGCCGGGATCATTGTGTATGATGATGGTGGCACCATCGATGATGAATCTGATGACAGGTGTATTCAGTTGACTTCTTCAAATACGGCCATCCCTTCAAATAGTGTCAATTGCCTGGCTGTGGATCTCGATGGTGATATCTGGGTGGGGACAGCAGAAGGTCCGGTAGTCTTTGATGGCGGAGCAGATATATTCGATGGTCACCAGGGCAGCCGCATCAAGGTAGATCAGGACGGTGTACTGAATTACTTACTTGGTGAGGAAACCATTTATACCATTGCAGTTGATGGCGCTAACCGGAAATGGTTTGGTACAGGCAGCGGGGTATTTGTTCAGTCTCCTGCTGGCAACGAACAGGTGGCTTCCTATACGACCAGCAATAGTCCGCTGTTGAACAACCGGATCATCGATATAGCCATCGACCAGAGTAATGGGATTGTTTATATAGCCAGTGTAGGAGGAATTATGAGTGTTCGGACAGACGCGGTAGCTGGAGGGGCTATCCACAGTGAAAATGTATATGCCTGGCCTAATCCGGTGCGACCGGAATATGATGGCTTGATTGCCATTAGGGGATTGGCCAGGGATGCTAATGTCAAGATCACAGATATACGTGGCCAGGTTATTTATGAGACTAAAGCACTGGGCGGACAGGCTATCTGGGACGGAAGGGATCTCACAGGTCAACGGGCGGTCACGGGAGTCTATCTCGTATTTTCCACCTCGGCAAGTGATGGGTTCAATAAACCGGATGCTATCGTCACCAAGATCCTTGTGGTGAAATAGTGGCCCCTAAATCCTCTAAAAAGGGGACTTGCCTTAAATTCTTGTAATTCTTGGTTTGCCTATTGTCCATTGCCAATTGACAATTACCCAGTTGTTTGTCCGGGTTCCACCTGGAGTTAACCAAATTAGAACCCTTCAGGATCCTTGATTAGATCGCCCTCGATCATAAGATCCCTTCAGGGTCTCTTTAACCTGCCTGCTGAAAAAATGAAATGTAAAGACGCGATTTATCTTCTCTACATTTCATTTTTATCAATGCTCAAGATGGTGGAACTGCTCCATGCTCCCCCTCCCATGCTCCCTGCCCCTTGCCAAAGATTCAACTAAAAACTTTTAGTTTTTAGTTAATCACTTATCTTCGCCCTCCCAATTGACCCATTGTGTAATGGTAGCACGACTGATTTTGGTTCAGTTAGTCAAGGTTCGAATCCTTGTGGGTCAACTTTTTGAATATTAATAGTGCTGATTTTTAAGGGGTAACAAATGCAATAAAACCCTCAACTTACATTTATTGGTTTTTCGCTTGTTGGTTGGTTTTATTGTAGTTATATTCACTCTTTCTAAGTTAATCTCCCCTTAAAAAGCAGGCAGGATTTTTGTGGTATGTTTTCACTTCCCCGACCCCTGAAATGAGCCTGATTTACATCGCTGATGGTGTGATATGAACACGAGATGAAGCGTAGAATTGAATGGGGAAAGAGCGCCTATTTTGCACTTTACTCAATGAAACGCTCCAAAAACTAATTAAGGACAACATTTCATCAAAAAAACTAACAAATACTGTACGAGATGCCTATTTTTGAGAGGCTTATCATAAAGTACCCTGAATAAACCAATTTCTTTAATTTTTTGAAAGTATTAAGCGGATGAAAATGAAACTACTTATCCTATCACTTTTAAGCTTAGTGTCCCTGACTACATGGGCCCAGGAGCTTATCCATAATGAATCTGTTATCACTGTACAGGCGGGAGCAGTTCTTTATGTAGAAGGTACACTGTTAAACACATCAACAGGTGTCATTCAAAATTCAGGTACCATCGAGCTGAAAGGTGATTTCACTAATCAGGCCGGAGCTACATGGACCAATTCAGGAACGAACACACTTAAATTCAGTGGAGGGGCCAATTCAGCTGTAACCAGCAGTGGTGCGCAGTTTGACAAAGTGGTTCTTCAAAAAGATCTGACATTCAATGTGTCCCTGGTTGACAACATGGATATTTTGACGAATCTTGATTTCAATGCTCCTTCTGCGGGTGCAGGCAACAGACTGATCCTAGGAGCTAATAATCTGACTCTTGGTTCATCAGCAACTGCAACCGGATATGACAATGATGAATATGTCATGACTGGAGGTATAGGCTCAATGAAGAAAACATACAGCGGTACAGGAAGTTTTCAATTCCCAGTAGGATTTGATGCAACAACTTATAACCCTGCCACTTTGAATGTTACATCTGGTGTTGGTGATACTTATCGCGTCCGAGTGGGTGCTTCACCTACAAATGGCAATGGTCTCACAGGTACGCCTCTCGCATCACAAGTTGTAAATGCAGTGTGGGATATCAATGAAACTACACCAGGAGGAAATTTATTTGATCTTACACTCAATTGGGCGGTTTCCGATGAGTTACCAGGGTTTAGCGAAACTGCTAACGCTATTAGCAGAAATGATGGAGTTAATGGATGGGATGCACTTTATTCTGATCTCGGTGGTTCAGGAACTTCACGGACAAAAACAGGATTTAGTGCCTTTGGTGCTTTTGCAGTAGGTGGTAAGGCTGTAAGCAATACGCTTGTTTTAAATGCAAAAGCTTTACTTCAGGGACCATACTTAGCTGGGTTAATGGTGGATTCACTCAGAGTTCATAATTATATTCCAACCTCTGAGCCTTATACAGCGTCTCCTTACCTCTATGTTCATAAAGCTTATGGTGGTGGTGAAACATCATCCTTAGCTAATTTTGATCAGCCTGGTACTTCTGATGATATAGTAGATTGGATAGTAGTTGAATTAAGAAGTAATCCATGGACAGTAGTAGCTACCAAAACTGGTTTATTACAAAGAGATGGTAACATAGTAGATGTGGATGGTGCAAGTAATTTGTCTATTCAAGGAGTTGCTGATGGAAGCTATTACATCGGGCTAAAGCATCGCAACCATCTAGCTGTAAGATCAAATGCTGCAGTGGCATTAGGAAATACTCCGTCTGCTTTAGTAGACTTTACTTCATTACCAACTGCATTTGACTCAAGCGGAATAGTAAAACCAACTGATCCAATGAAGCTGCTTACAGGTTCTATTTATGGATTGTGGTCGGGTGATGCTAACTTTAATAAGTCTGTATCTTATAATGGTGCCTCAAATGACAAGAACATAGTTCTGACCACAGTAGGACCTGCTACTCCGAATAATGCTATTACAGGTTACAACAGAGCTGACGTTAATATGAACGGCGTTACATTGTATAATGGTGCTGCCAATGATAAAAACGTGATTCTGGTGAATGTGGGGCCTGCAACTCCTAATGATGTACTGACAGCGCACATCAATAATTAATTAAAAAAATTCCATTTCTAAATTCTGTATAAAATGAAAAATTTATATACGCTATTAGGTTTCCTGCTCCTTACAACTTTATGTGCGGCTCAGCAACAATCAGGATTTTACCAAATCCGTTTGACAAAACCAGCAGCAGCTAATACTATGCATGTGCAGATGAGGGCTGTATCTTCTGATCTACCGACGACAGATGATTTCTGTTCTGATATCGGATTTAGATTGCATTGGACAAACCCAACAATTACAAGTATTGATATGGTACAGGCTTCCAGTATCGGAGCAGCCCTTAATGAACAGGCTGTAGTTGTAAATGGAGCAAATAAAACTCAGACAATTGGTTTTTGTGCAGCATGTAATTTTTTTAACTGGCCCTCCAATTGGATTGTGAATAAATGGGTAAACCTCGGCACTATAAATATTAATGGAACTGGAAGTGCGTCTGATTTTGATATCGTTCTCCCTGATGGACAGTTTCCTAATATTGGTAATAATTTTACAGATTTTCTCCCTTCAAATGGTGCCTTGCCACTAAACTTGCTTTCATTCAAAGCTGAAAAATCAGGGACAAAGGATGCACTCATTAGCTGGGTAACCACAAATGAGGAAAACACAAGCCACTTTGTTGTAGAACGTTCTTTTGATAAAAAGATATGGACAGGAGTAGGCAGTGTTGCTGCGGCAGGTTACAGCCTTGGTGTTGAACAATACAACTTCAATGATGTAGGCGTTTACAATGGTCGTGATAGTCATATGACAGCCTACTACAGGTTGCAAATGGTGGATCAGGATGCTGCGACAAAAACATCTCCAATCGAATCCGTAGTCTTTGGAACCGGAGCTACCAAAGGAAGTGAATTCTTAGTCTATCCTAATCCTTCAAAAGACGGAATCCAGGTAGAATGGGATGCAAACCAAATCAATCAACCAACTGCTCTTGAATTCTTCAACATAGAGGGCAAACTGGTATACTCACAGAAAGTATCTGACAATACTGATCAGGAATATATAGATTTTGGACACACCAATGTAATTCCCGGTCTCTATATGCTGAGAATAGTGAATGGCTTAGAGCCTCTTGATTTCAAACAAATCGTCGTAGGCCAACGCTAAGAAAAAAGCTCACCCCCTCTTTTAAATAAAATTGCCCTTTCCATCAAAAGGAAGGATATCATTTTTGTGCTGTGAGCTAAAGATCTTTTAAAAAAGAACTGTGACTCAATTAACCCTATAGTTAATAAAGCTCTTAAAACCTTCCCTCTGTGAGGG
>JBDUDG010000186.1:0-6480 GCA_040003045.1 Saprospiraceae bacterium
GATACCAAGACGGCCAACGCTGGACTTGCCTTCGAGGAAGGGCACCGCGCAATGGGTTTCAGTATATTCTGTGGTAACACCGAGATATAATTCCCCCGGCTGAATAACAAAACCTTCGGGACCTATTTCAAGATGGGTGATTTCGTTATGGAGGCGGGCATCCAGGACATCGTCTTTATAAACTGCCAGATATGGGGCCAGATGCACATCATAAGAATTTGTCCCAATGCCCGCTTTATCGAAAGGAGTGATGACAATGTCCCCTTTCTCAATCGCCTTTAAAATCTGAATGTCTGTAAGTATCATAGAAAAAATTAGCCCTTTGGTTCAATGGCAGGTGCCTGTTTTGACTGGCTACCATTATGTAAACCTGATTTAAATTGTATAATCTCCGGATTCGTGTCAAATGTAGGAATATAAAGAAGGATGGCATGAGATTGATAGAAACCGTGCAAAGGTTAATCTATTAGTTTTGCATGTAATGGATATCCTGCATAAGATCATTCTTCCCAAAACAACTATTGCTGTTGGTCATCATCAGGGCAAGGATATCGATCCTGAAAAGATGTTATTTGAAAAAGAGATAGCTATTCTACGAAACTTATCTCCGCGAAAAAGAAGTGAGTGGCTGGCAAGCAGAGAGTTGCTATTTACAATAACGAATCTAACGGAGCGAGTAGAATGTCTATATGATGATTTTGGAAAACCTTATCTCGATGGCATTCAAAGATCTATTTCCGTAAGTCACAGTGCATTGTGGTGTGCTGCGATGGTGAGTGATGACCCCTGTGGGGTAGATATCCAGATTTATACACCAACTGTAGAGCGCATATCAAATCGATTTCTTTCTGCAAAAGAGATAGCTGATGTATATCTGCAAAAAAATAAGATCCACTACCTGCATGTTTACTGGGGAGCTAAGGAGTGTATTTATAAGGCATATGGGAAACGAAAGCTTGAATTCAAATCACACATTGAGGTTCATTCTCTGGATGTGGTTCGGTGCACGGCATTAGGTGAGATCAGATATGAAGGCATACATTTGTCATATGACATACACTATCGCATATTGCCGGAAGCTGCATGGGTATTTTGCCTTCAGCGTTCTTCTGTTGTCACTTCTGATAAGCCAGGGTTGTAAACACAAGGATACAACTACCTCCGGTGACACTGTTAATAATGTGGCTGCGGACACTTTACCATCTGATTTCGTGGCCTTCTTTGATAAATTTCATGAGGATTCGTTGTTTCAGCTTGAACACATATTATTCCCTTTGGAAGGATTGCCGAGTGCCGAAAAGGAATCGGATACTTTATTGACCAAGCGATTTTTCTGGCAAAAAGAGGGGTGGAAAAAGCACAATAAATTTACCGACCCTTCGCATCAGTTTACAGAATGGTTTGAAGTGATCAATGATCGTGTGATAGAGCATTGGATACAGATGAAGGGGAGTAAAATGTTTATTCACAGGAGGTTTGCAAAGCTCGATGATGGGTGGTACCTGATCTATTATGCGGGGTTGAGGCCTCTGAATAAATAGCAAGAAGCGGGGAGCAGTGGGCAGGGAAAATGCAAGAACGTAAGAGTAAGAGAGTAATAACGTAAGATTATAAGAATGTGGAGAGCATAAGGATACCCTCTCAATGTTCGCGGTCAGAGACGCGCGAACGTCGAGAGGGTATGAGGGGTATATGTTCGCGGTCGGAGACACGCGAACGTCGAGGTCGGAGAAACGCGAACGTCGAGAGGGTATGGGGGGTATATGTTCGCGGTCGGAGACACGCGAACGTCGAGGTCGGAGAAACGCGAACGTCAATTTGAAGATATAAATTCCAGAGATCTTATTGCAGAAAGTCAATAAATTTTACCTGGGTTTAAATATTGCTGGATGTAATTCTTTACACCTTCTTCTAAGGAGATATTTGGTAATGTGAGGTCGGCTTTGTTCCATTTTTCCATATCGGCTTGAGTGTAATATTGATATTTTTCGCGAAGGTCTGTTGGCATATCGATGTATTCAATATTTGGGGAGAGATTGAGGGATTCAAAAGAAGCGTTGCCGAGATCTTCGAATGAGCGGGCGGTTCCGGTGCCTGCATTGTAAATTCCGGAAGCGGGTTTATCTGTGTAGATATTCCACAACATGTCATGAATATCTTTGACATAAATGAAATCGCGGAGCTGTCCGCCATCTTTGAAATCGCTGCGATGAGATTTGAATAATTTGAGGACACCGGCTTCCTTAATTTGATTGAAGGCATGAAAAATGACAGAGGCCATTCTTCCTTTATGTCCTTCGTTAGGGCCATAGACATTAAAAAATTTCAAGCCATACCATTGAGGAGGTGCGGACGTTTGAGAAAGGGTCCAGATATCAAATGCATGTTTTGATTTAGCATACGCATTCAATGGTTTTAATTTTTTAATAGTTGTGTGATCATCGGAGAATCCAAATTGACCATCCCCATATGTTGCAGCACTGGATGCATAAACCATTGGAATTCCATATCGGGTACAGATCGCCCAGATGTCCTTTGAATATTGAAGGTTGAGTCGATCGAAAATCGCAGTATCCTCACTGATGGTATCTGTCCTTGCTCCGAGATGGAAAATCACTTCGACCTGCGATGCTACTTTTTCAAAATAAGCCAGAAAGAGATCGCGATGGATCCACTCATACACTCGCTTACCCGCAAGATTTTTTTCTTTTTTCCACTGATAAAAATCATCTGAGACGATAATATCCTGACGTCCGAGTTGATTCAGATGACCGACAAAGCCACTTCCAATAAATCCCAAAGCACCTGTCACGATGATCACGATTCGACAGTTTCGGATGTGGCGTATGCTTCTATAGGTGGACATGTGCAGACCAAGTTGCGATCTCCATAAGCATTGTCCACTCTTGCTACGGAAGGCCAAAACTTGTGACGATGATGCAACACGGCTAAAGGAAAGCCGGCTTCGCTTCTAGAATAAGGTAAATTCCATTCATCCGCTGTGATCACATCTAAAGTATGTGGAGCATTTGATAACACATTATTATCTGCGGGCTGAAGTCCTAAACTTACTTTATCAATTTCACGATGTATCTGGATCATTGCATCACAGAATAAATCGAGCTCTGCTTTAGATTCGCTCTCTGTAGGTTCGATCATAATAGTTCCAGGAACAGGAAAAGACAACGTTGGTGCATGGAATCCATAGTCAATCAATCGCTTTGCGACATCTTCTGCAGAAACACCAACCTGTTTGAAAGGTCGTAGGTCAATAATGAGTTCGTGTGCTATCCTTCCTTTTTCTCCCGTGTATAAAATATCGAAAAACGATTCGAGTCTTGATTTGATATAATTTGAAGCGAGGATGGCGTGAATTGTTGACCGGGTCAATCCATCTCTTCCCAGCAATCTGATATAGCCATAAGAAATAAGTAGTACTGATGCACTTCCCCATGGAGCACTTGATACGGCGTCGATTGCATCTGAGCCCCCTACCCTAGTCAATGGATGTCCCGGCAAGTACGGAGCTAATTTTTCATTTACGCAAATGGGACCCATGCCTGGTCCACCCCCACCATGCGGTATTGCAAATGTTTTATGCAAATTGAGATGACATACATCGGCGCCGATAAATCCGGGACTTGTCAATCCAACCTGTGCGTTCATATTGGCTCCATCCAGGTATACGAGACCGCCATTTTGATGAATGATGTCACACAAATCCTTGATAGTAGTCTCAAAAACACCATGTGTAGAGGGATAAGTCACCATTACTGCTGCCAATCGATCAGCATATTTCTCTGCTTGTGTTGAGAGGTCGGCCATATCGATGTTGCCACGATCGTCACATTTTACCACCACCACTTCCATACCTGCCATAACAGCGCTTGCAGGATTTGTACCATGCGCAGATTGTGGTATCAGGGCAATATTACGATGCTGATGTCCATGGGCCGCATGAAATGCACGTATGGTTAACAGACCGGCAAGTTCTCCCTGTGCACCAGAATTTGGTTGCAATGAACAAGCTTTCATGCCAGTGATTTCACAGAGATAGTCCGATAACTCATCAAAGATTTTTTGATATCCTTTGGATTGATCTGAAGGAACGAATGGATGTAAGGTTGAAAATTCAGGCCAGCTCACCGGATACATTTCAGATGCTGCATTCAACTTCATCGTGCAGGAGCCAAGCGGAATCATGGCATGCATTAATGAGAGATCTTTATTTTCAAGCGATTTGATATATCGCATTAATTCAGTTTCTGTGCGATAGGAGCTGAACACAGGGTGGGTAAGAAACTGATCATTTCGCAACAGATGTTCAGGTATCATCATGTCGTCCGATGAAATCTCATTTGAGGATTTAGGGACAACAGCAGAAAAAACAGCGTGTATATCGCTGAGGTCATCCATTGAAACGGTTTCATCAAGACTGATCCTGATTCCGGCTGAAGTATAATGGAAATTAATTTCTCTTTTCTCTGCCTCAGCTTTTATCCTTGTTAATAATTCTTTATTTAAAGGGATGGTCAGAGTATCAAAAAAAGAGTTGTTAGTAGGCGTCAGACCTATAGAAGAAAGGAAATTGTAAAGCACTGCTGTTTTTGAATGAACATCACGTGCTATTTTCCTTAGTTTGTCGGGGCCATGATAGACAGCATACATTCCTGCAATAATGGCTAACAACGCCTGAGCAGTACAAATATTTGATGTGGCTTTTTCGCGTTTGATGTGCTGCTCTCTTGTTTGCAAAGCCATTCGGAGCGCGCGGTTCCCATGTCTGTCAACAGAGACTCCAATGAGACGTCCGGGAATATTTCGTTTGTATTCTTCCTTAGTTGCAAAGAATGCAGCATGTGGACCACCAAATCCAATCGGTACTCCAAAGCGCTGAGAATTACCAACCACAACATCGGCACCCCAGTGTCCCGGAGGAGTCAATAGGGTCAATGCCAAAAGATCAGTTACCACGGCAACTTTAATATGATCTGATTGCCATGATCTTACTTTCTCTGCATAGTCGTTGACGGCACCGATGCTGTCAGGATATTGCAACAGTGCTCCGAAAAATTCATCCCCTCCCTGCCATGTTTTCCAATCGCCCGTTTCTATGGAAATGCCGATAGGTTCAGCACGTGACTGGATGACGCTGAGTGTTTGTGGAAAAATATTCTGATCTACAAAAAATTTCGTTGGAGTAGAGTTTCCGTTCTTTGATTTCTTTGAGGATAAATTGTACAGCATGCTCATAGCTTCAGCAGCAGCAGTTCCTTCATCAAGAAGAGATGCATTGGCAATCGGAAGTCCGGTAAGATCACTTACGACAGTCTGAAAATTGAGGAGGGCTTCCAAACGGCCTTGTGAGATTTCGGCCTGATAAGGTGTGTATTGCGTATACCATCCCGGGTTCTCAAAAATATTTCTTTTAATGGCTGAAGGCGTATGTGTACCATAATATCCAAGTCCGATATAGGATCTGAATACTTTATTCTGATTGGCAATGGAACGCATATGACGGAGATACTCCTGTTCCGTTAGTGCTTCCGGTATATTTAATTCGTGTTGATGTCGGATATCAGATGGAATGGTTTGTGCTATTAATTGATCCAGGCTTTCGGCCCCAAGCACAGCTAACATTTGTCTTAATTCATCAGGATCGGAGGTGCCAATATGCCTTTGTGCAAATCCGTCCAATATTCCTTGTGTTGACATATGATTATAGGGGGTATAAAAAAAGTTTCAACTAAAAACGCACATTCAATTCGCAGAAAGCTATTTCAACCTGAATGCTTTCTTTACTTCAGCTACTTTATCCAGTTTTTCCCAGGTAAAGGTTTCCACGTTCAGTTTTTTAATCTTTCCGCTACCATCTTTGAACTCGACGGTCATCTTTTCGGGAATTCTTCCCATATGACCATACGATGCGGTCACACCATAAATAGGTTTCCTTAATTGAAGACGTTGTTCGATATCATAGGGTCTCATTGGGAAAATTGCTTTTACTTTTTCAGCAATTTCAGCATCAGACAAATCCACTTTTGAGGAACCATAAGAATTGACATAAATATTTGTTGGCTCGGCTACACCGATCGCATAAGAAACCTGGACTAAAATCTCATCACAAACTCCTGCTGCGACAAGATTCTTTGCTATGTGGCGAGTGGCATACGCTGCGGAGCGATCCACTTTGCTGGGGTCCTTTCCTGAAAAAGCGCCACCACCATGTGCGCCTTTGCCACCGTAAGTGTCGACGATTATTTTTCTTCCTGTCAATCCGGTGTCACCATGAGGACCTCCTATCACGAAATTTCCAGTAGGATTTACATGATAAGTGATGCTATCGTTGAATAATTTTTTAAGTGATGCTTTCAATTTTGATTTGACTCTTGGAAAAACAATATTGATTACATCATCCTTTATTCGCATCTGCATGGCTTTCTGTGCGCGAAGCTTTTCAGCATCGCTGCTGTTCTTTGG
>JBDUDG010000187.1:0-6480 GCA_040003045.1 Saprospiraceae bacterium
GAGGACAGGTATTTTTTGTGCACAACCGGGTTAAAACTCTACCAGAAATTACAGCACTCATCAAGCGCGTTTGCCCTGATGTTGATGTAGCTATGGCACACGGACAAATGGAGGCAGATCATCTCGAAGAAACTCTGCTGGAATTCATCAATAAAAAACACGATGTTCTGGTCTCTACAAATATCATTGAAACCGGTCTTGATATTCCAAATGCAAACACCATCATGATCAATCAGGCCAATCAATTTGGATTAAGTGATCTGCATCAGCTTCGTGGTCGTGTGGGGCGTTCAAATAAAAAAGCGTTTTGTTATTTGTTTACACCACCACTAAGTACACTTACTCAGGAAGCGCGAAAACGACTTCAGACCATTGAAGAGTTCACGGATTTGGGAAGTGGATTTGATATTGCGATGCGGGATCTTGATATCCGTGGTGCAGGTAATTTGTTAGGTGGTGAACAAAGCGGATTTATTTCTGATATTGGATATGAAACGTATCAAAAGATCCTGGAAGAAGCGATACAGGAATTGAAGGAAAGTGATTTTAAAGATCTGTTCAAGGAGCAAATGGAAAGGGATCGGAAGTATGTTCAGGATGTACAGATCGACAGCGATGTTGAGATGCTTATTCCGGATGAATACGTTTCCAACATTGACGAGCGACTCCGGTTATATACAGAATTGGATAATATTGAATCAGAGGAAGGCATTATGAAGTTCGCTCAGAACTTAGTGGATCGGTTCGGACCTTTGCCGAATGTAGTGGAAGAATTATTTGATGGCCTGCGTTTACGATGGATTGCCCGATCGCTTGGTTTTGATCGGGTTACTCTCCGGAATGCAGTACTGAGGTGTTATTTCCATAAAAATGCGCAATCTGCTTATTATGAGAGTGCTGTTTTTGGAAAATTAATTAAGATCCTTGGCACCCAAAGTCGTGTCCTGGATGTTCAGTTAAAACAATCTGCCACAAGACTTATCCTGATCAAAGAAAAAATAAGATCCATGAAGACCGCGCGACTATTTTTAGTATCTCTTCAGGATCTCATCGAGAATGAAACGGCAAAGAATGCATGAGCAATACAGACGAATTGTTCACCAACGCACAATTGAATATTCAACATCTGCCTGATGCGAACAGCTTAGTCATAGTGCGACTCGAAACTGGATATAAAACATTGCGCTATATTTCTGCAGGACTCATTTCAACCGGTGTTATTCTGGTCGCGTGGTTTGTTTTATTCACACAGGATATTCACTGGCAATACAGTAAGCTTTTCTTTATTGCCATTTCAATTGTTTCAATCTGGATGATTTTCTACAACGGAATTTCTTTTCGGTACCTGGGATATGCAGTGCGTGAAAAAGATATCAGTTATAAATCAGGGTGGTTATGGAGGAGTATGATCACCGTGCCTTTCAATCGGGTACAACATTGTGATATAAAGCAAGGATTACTGGACAGGCGTTTTGGATTGTCCCGGCTTACGATATACACGGCGGGTGGCCAAGGTACGGATCTGATGATTCCGGGACTTTTGCCGGATACAGCAGAAAGGCTCAAATCTTTTATTCTCAACGCGACTGAAAAGTCAATAGTCGAAGAAGAAGATGAACAGCCAATCTGATCTTTATCGACCTCAACGACAATCACCAAGGGCGATTTTCCTCATCCTGCTGAAATATGGCCGAGTGGTCATCACTACAATCTGGCCGGTGCTTCTGGTCATCATCATTAATCCTGCAAGCCATAAGGGAATCATCCTGATATCCATTGTGATGGGCCTGACTTTGTTGTCACTGGTGTATTCGATTCTTTCCTACACACTATTTTATTTTTTTATCCATGATAATGAATTGTGCGTCCGATCAGGTGTGATCAGAAAGAAAGTGCTTAATATTCCTTTTGACAGAATTCAGTCAATTGATTTCAGACAGAATGTGATCCATCAGATTTTGAATGTGGTTTCTGTACGGGTGGATACTGCAGGTTCTAAGGGAATTGAAATGGAACTTGATGCCGTGGATTATCATCGTGCAGAAGAGATCAGGGAGATTGTGATGGCCTATAAACGTATAGGGGCCGTTATACAATCCTCAAATCAAATTCAGGATAATCTATCAGTACAAGATACTCAGACGCCAGAACTTATTCTGACACTTTCGCCAAAAGATCTTATCAAAATAGGTATTAGTGAAAATCATCTCCGGACTGCCGGGATCATATTTGCATTCTTTCTGGGCATTGCGGATGATATCAACCAATTCCTTGGTTGGGATATTTATGGTCAACTGGAAAATACAAGTTCAGCAATTTCTCTTATAGGAATCTTCGCCACACTGATCGCCATTCCGCTTTTTATTTTTATTTCATTTTTGATTACTCTTTTCAGGACAGTATTGAGATATTACGGATTGAAATTCTGGCGAGTAGGGCAGAATTTTAAAGTCGTCAGCGGACTTTTTATTCGAAATGAAAAAACGATACAAAAAAACAAAATCCAGTTGATTCGTTGGGTGACTTCTCCATTGAAACAGCTATTCGGTGTATATCAATTGAATATTTACCAGGCAACGAATATAGACCGGCATAAGGATAAATCACTTGTCATACCCGGATGCTACATTGAACAGGTTAATCTGGCTCTCGATATGACAGTGCCTGAATATAAGACGTCGAGATTCAGTTCGCATCGAATGGATATTTCGATAGTCATCCGGATGGTGATTTTGTTTGGACTGGTGCCCGCTTTATTTTTTGGATTCCTTGCATGGCGCAATGAAGGTTTTATTCAATGGTTGCTTATATTAATATTTCCATTAGCAATAGTGATGGGATATGCATATCAGGTCAAGAGAAGATTTAAAATACACCCTGATTTCATCCTTTCAGAAAGTGGAATATTTGGAAGGACATTTAAGCTGGTGGAGATTTATAAAATCCAAAGTGTAGTCATTCATTCATCGCCAATTCAGCGACTGCGCGGCCTTAGCTCATTGCATGTGTTTACAGCCGGAGGGGATATTTCATTTCCTTATCTAAAAGATCACATAGCGAAACAGGCAAGAGACTACATAATGTATCGAGTGGAGTCTGATCATCACAGTTGGATGTAGGTCTGAGTTTAGATGTGAGATGACTAGATGAAGGATGGCAAATGTCAGACGCATGAAGCATTATTTTTGAATCTGAATTGACATGAGTTATACGTTCGGTAGCTCTTTATCGGGCATCCATATTTACATCTAAGCAATTAATAGTTTAAAAAAATGCCTCTTCAAAGTGAAGAAGCATTTTTGATTGTTTGGGAAGAAAAAATGTAGGACTTTGTGTTACGCCTTTTTTCCGGTTCCGAGATAAGCACCTACGGCTCCTGCTCCAACGGCCATGAGCACCATATATCCAATTACATCAATAATCACAGTTTTTAGGTCAGTATACATGTTAGAAGTAGCATACATGATGCAATCGAAGGACAAGGCCATTAACAGGCCGACCACTGCGCCCATCATAGCACCACCACCGAATCCTAACGTGCCTGATTTAGTTAGAATATAAGATAGTAAAAATCCACTGGCCAGGTTACCAATGATCAGGAGAGCCCAGTTGTATTGTTCCATTGGCTTGGAGACTCCGGCCATGGTGCCTTCTGATAACATCGATCCTATGGCCAATCCATAGATGAGGTAACCAATGATAAAGCAGGTAACGCCGCCTATGATGCCGCCTAAGAGAAATTTGTTGTTCATTTTGTTTTGATTTAGGAGGTGAGAGAATGAAAAAATAATGTCCCTTAAAATTAACGAAAAGAAAACTGGATTTTGCTTGTTTATTTTCCTCTGCCGAGCCACCATCCGACGACACCGCCGACAATAGCGGAGATGATGATAGTTGTTACTATGTCAAGTAAATAACCCTTCATGCTCATCATGTTAGTCGTCGCATAATATACGAAATCATAAATGATGGCCATGAAAAATCCCAGAGTGGCACCGGCTGAAAGGCCGCCATTAAATGTGGTGATGTTGGCCCATTTTGAGAAAATATAAGCGAAGAAATAACCTGACGCCAGGTTGCTTAAGATCAGAAAGACCCAATTGAATTCGGCCATTGGCTTTTGCACACCAGGCATTGTTGCCTCAGTCATCATACCGGCCAGGAGAGCGCCATAGATCAGGTAGCCCAGAAGATTGGAGACAATGGCACCGAGCAGGCCAGCCACCAGGAATTTATTGTTCATTCGTTTTGATTTTAGGTGAGTAATTAGTTGGCACTTAAAAGTAACGAAAATAAATAGAGCTAAATGACGAATGGAGGTTGGAATCGCCAGAAGTGAACGGTTTGTAAAACAACAAAGTCTCCTTTGGCAATTATCGTAATACATTAATTCAACAGATTTTTTAAATCGATTCGTTCCGATACAATTTCCTGAATTTTTGAGATATGAATTCTCTCTTGTTTTAACGTATCCCTCTCCCTTATCGTCACCGTTTGATCCTCAAGACTCTGATGATCCACCGTCACGCAAAAAGGAGTTCCGATTGCATCCTGTCTTCTGTAGCGACGACCGATCGCATCCTTCTCATCATACTGACATAGGAAGCTATATTTTAATTCATCAAAAAGTTTTCTTCCCATCGCAGTCAAATCATCATTATTCTTCAATAAAGGAAGGATAGCACATTTGACAGGGGCGAGTGCAGGATGAAATTTCAACACCACACGAGTTGAATCTTTTCCATCCGCATCAGGCACATTCTCTTCGGTATAGGCAGTCGTCAACATCGCAAGAAACATGCGGTCAAGACCGATCGATGTCTCCACCACAAAAGGCACATAACTTTCATTAGTCTCCGGATCAAAGTATTGCATTTTCTTTCCACTCAATTCCTGATGACTGCTGAGATCAAAATTGGTTCGTGAATGTATCCCTTCAAGTTCTTTAAATCCAAATGGAAATTCAAACTGAACATCAACAGCCGCATTTGCGTAGTGAGCAAAATTGTCATGATCATGAAAGCGCAGCTTTGAAGGATCTGTTCCTATTGACAAGTGCCACTTCATGCGTGTTTCCTTCCAGTATTTATACCATTCCATTTCAGTGCCGGGCTGTATAAAATACTGCATCTCCATTTGTTCAAATTCGCGCATCCGGAATATAAATTGTCGTGCGATGATTTCATTTCGAAATGCCTTGCCGATCTGTGCGATACCGAATGGAAGTTTTTGACGAGTCGTTTTTTGTACATTAAGGAAATTGACAAATATGCCCTGCGCCGTTTCGGGACGGAGATATAATTTTCCTTCTTCACCTGAAATATTCCCCAGCTGTGTGTAGAACATCAGATTGAATTGCCTTACTTCTGTCCAATCCCGGGAACCGCTGACGGGATCTGCTATTTCCAATTCATCGATCACAGCTTTTAATTCAGGCATATCATTTTTGCCCATCGCTGTGACAAATCGGTGATGCAACTCATCATGCTGTTTGATGTAATCAGCTACTCGCTGGTTTTCAGTTTTGTATTTGTTTTCATCAAACTCTTCACCGAAACGTTTCTTAGCCTTTTCTATTTCCTTATCGGCTTTGGCCATGATCTTGTCGAGACCTTCTTCGATGAGGACATCGGCGCGATATCTTTTTTGAGAAGTTTTGTTGTCCACCAGAGGATCATTAAATGCATCTACGTGGCCTGACGCCTTCCAGATCTTCGGGTGCATCATGATCGCCGAATCCAGGCCAACAATATTCTCGTGGTATTGCACCATTGATTTCCACCAGTAGGCTTTGATATTGTTCTTCAGTTCGACCCCATATGAACCATAGTCATATACGCCGCTCAAACCATCATAAACTTCACTTGACGGGAAAATAAATCCATATTCTTTACAATGGGAGACGATGTCTTTGAAAATGTCTGTGGACATAAAATATTATTTGATTTAAAGGAGGGCAAAGGTAAGAGAAAAAGGTAGTGAGTATTGCGTAGTGCGTATTGAGACAAAAAGTGAAAATTCCAGGGCAGCGACGATCCCCTGCATGCAGGAATGAACAACGTATATGAGGTCTGGAACAAAAGGGAATAGGCATTGACCTATTGACAGAACACAATTAGTGTAAATTAGGGTAATTTGCGGCAACAAAAATAATCTGGAAAAATGGCTTCCACTCTCGCAAGTGTGCTAAAACCATTATCCACCTGGTCTGTTACTATCCTGGACATAAAAGTCTCATAAAATGGAAGACCTCAAAGAAGATATGACCTCGATGGTCAAGGTGTTGAACAACCTTCAAAAAGAAGGCTTTACCACCCAGTTTAAAGCCACTGAAGAAGGTCTTTGTTCGATAGATACGAATAAGATCTCAAAACCCGGAGATGTTGAGATCAAACATTTTTATCGCTTTGAAGGGGAATCCAGCCAGGAGGATAGTTCGATCGTCTATGCTATTGAAACAAAAGATGGTGAAAAAGGAAC
>JBDUDG010000188.1:0-6437 GCA_040003045.1 Saprospiraceae bacterium
ATTGATCATAATCATAAAAAATATTCTCCAGTACGATTTCCTTGTTTTTGAAAACCGGTTCAAGTATCATCGTATGGTTTACTGTAGTAATGATATTGAAGGAATCTTTTTTGACATCTGCGGTATTCAGGGCAAATGTTTCAGCAAGGTGATCTCTGTACCGGACTGTGAAAACATAGGATTTATTCCAATCTAGTTTCAGGACAAGTTGTCCCAACTGATCTGTAACGAATCGCTGATCAGTGAGTCCTTCTGATAAGATGACGGGCCCATTTGGTAATGGTGTGTTGCCCATTTTGTGGCTATTCGGATCATCTTTTACGTCATAGTTCGGTTCGAGCACTCTCAGTGCAACGAACACCTGGAAATTGAGGGGCTTGGACACCTTTGCTGTCTCTGCGATGTCAGGAACAACATTTGTGTCCACTGAAGTACCTGAAAGTGTAAAAGAATATATTTCATCATTCCTTTCAGGTCCTTCGCGTGAGGAAGTAAAATATCCTGTCATCAGTACCCCTTTCGCAGGCTGGCGAAAAGTATCGACGACAAATCCAAAGTCATCGTTCCCACTATTGATTGGTGACCTCAGATTGATCGGAGGCACCCATTGATTATTTTTATCAAGATATGTTTTAAAAATATCAAGACCACCTAATCCTGCAAGTCTGTCTGATGAATAATAAAGTGTGTCTTTATACACAGTTGGATATTCTTCTTCACCTGCTGTGTTTACAGTCGATCCCAGATTAATGGGATCAAGCCAACCACCCTTTCCATCCGGTTGAGTAAAGTATATGTCATGTCCTCCCTTCCCTGCTGGATCATCAGCAGAAAAAAATATGGTAAAACCATTTGCAGCGAATGCAGGCTGCCCATAATTTATTTTGTCTTTTACAAAAGGAAATGGTTGTGGTTCGGACCATTCATCTCCGCGTCTGAAGCTCATCATCAGCTTGCACCATGCATCATAAGCCCCACTGACATAGCACCGTGTAAAGGCGAGCATTTTCCCATCAGGACTTATCGCTGCAGTGCCGTCGTTATCCTTTGAATTGATCTTACTGGAATATTCTGTGACTTGTGGTGTTGAATAATTTGTGTTTGAAAGAAACAGATCTGAATAAGCCCTGCCTGTCCACAGATATGTATCGGAATTTTGCCTTGAACCACGATCACTGGTAAATAATATTTGTCCGGGGCCGATGGGCAGAGGAGAATAATCGTTTCCAGGACTATTGAAAGCAACTTTACCGATTTCGTATGGTGAGTTCTTATTATTGATCCATTCAATGGATTGTTTGGCAAGTGTAAGATTCGAGCGATAGCCTGCATTTCCGGGATTTGATTTTAAAAGATCATCATACACCTTTGCAGCCTCTTCATATTTCTCCTGGTGCTTTAAAGCATCAGCGTATTTAAGGCTGGCCTCATCACCATAACCTTCCTTCATTGCTTTTGCATACCAGTCACCAGCGGATATATAATTGTTGATATAAGCAAAAGATGCTCCAGCCAGGAAAGCGATGTGTGCTTTTTCTTTTGGCGTGTGACTCACCTCAAATTCCTTTTGGAGTAATTGTGTCGCCACGGAATACTGCTTCACGTCATAAGCCTGCTGACCAGTCTGAACTTTTTGCGTAAATGAACATGCAGAAATGATGCTGCTGGAAACAAGGATTGCCCAAAAATATTTATACATAAGATTCATAACGATTTTGGCGTGAAAGCTGTTGCATCGGCAATTTGGCGGGTAATAAAAAAGGGGAAAATTGACTTCATCAATTCTCCCCTTTCGGTTATGGTAAGGTCAATTATTATTTGACTTTGGCTGTTCTCTTAAAACTGTGCATCGCTGATGATTTGGGTTTGATATCACCCGACAAGTCAGCCAGTAATGGTGAAGCCACAAATATGGAGCTATATGTTCCCGTGAGAAGACCTACTACAAGAGCAAATGCAAATCCCTTGATGCTCGCACCTCCGAAAAATAATAGCGCCAATGAAACCATGAATACAGTCAACACCGTGATCAAAGTACGACTCATCGTCTGATTGATCGAAATATTTAGAATTTCATGTTTTGTCTTTCCGGTGTATAGATTGAAGTTCTCACGGATACGGTCAAAGGTTACAATTGTATCATTGATCGAGTATCCGATGATCGTCAGAAGTGCTGCAATGAATGTCTGATCAAGTTCCATGGAAAATGGAAGAAATCCACGGAAGAGTGAAAAGGATACCAATACGAATAAGGCATCATGTATAGCTGAAACTACCACGCCAAGCGAATACTGCCACTTCGAAAATCTTATGAGGATATACATAAAAATCAGGAAGACAGCCATTATTCCCGCATAAATAGAACTCTTCTTTATATCATCTGCGATCGTTGGTCCAACTTTAGAAGAGCTGGTGATGTGTGTGCCAGTGAAATCAGTCTGCATAAAAGATGCTTTGTCAAGATTTCCGCCTAACAATTCATTTACCCCTTCGAATAATTTAGCACCAACCTGGTCATGCGCTGCAGTGCTCACATCGTCGATGAGGTAGCTGGTGGTAACATTGTACGTATTGGATGCATCAATAGATTTAACGGTCGGAGCAGATCCAAAAGATTTTGTCAATGCAGCAGTCAATGCTTCCTGATCTATCTTCTGATCCGTTTTAAATTCGACGTTATAAGAATATCCTCCTTTGAAATCAACACCAAGATCAAATCCACGAACGAAAATCGAAATCAACCCGATCACTACAAAACCGATTGAAAACATATAGGCATATTTCCGTTTTGACAACCAATCTATTGTGAGGTGCGCGAGGAAATCTTTAGTAGGCGGAATCCAGAAGGTGATCGAACGACCTTTAGCCAACCACCAGTCGAATATCATACGACTCACAAGGATGGCAGTAAACATAGATGTAAGGATACCAATCAGGAGCACGACTGCAAATCCTTTGATCGGGCCTAGACCAAACCAAATAAGCGCAAGTGATGACAGGATGGTGGTTACATTAGCATCAATGATGGCGGAATAAGAATGTTTGAATCCATCTGCAATCGATGACTTCAGACTCTTCCCGGTCCTGATCTCTTCTTTGATACGTTCGTAAATAATTACGTTCGCATCCACGGCCATACCTATAGTCAACACGATACCGGCTATACCAGGCAATGTGAGTACAGTACCCAATGATGAAAGACATCCGATGAGGAAGAAAATATTGGCGACAAGAGCGATGATGGCTACGATACCACCGCCACCATAATAGAAGACCATGAAAAGGAGTACCAGTAAGGTCGCTACTAAAAGAGCGATTGTGGACTTATGGATATTTTGCTTACCAAGTGAAGGACCTACGATGGTGTCCTGTAAGATGGATGTTTTTGCAGGAAGCTTTCCGATCTGCAGAATATTCGCGAGATCCTGTCCTTCCTGTATGGAGAAATTACCTGAAATACGACTATCACCTGTAGTAATAGCTTCATTTACCCTGGGAGCAGATACCACTTCATCATCAAGTGCAATTGCAATTTCGCGATTGTTGTCCTGAGCTGCTTTGGTGGTCATATCGGCCCAAATTTTGGCTCCGAGATTATCCATACGTAGTGTTACCGCGACCTGATTTGTAGTGGGGTCAGGATTAGAAGTAGCGTTTACAACGCGGTCACCTGCGAGAGGGGCTGCTTCAGTCCCGCGTTTCATCTTGATGGCGTAAAGTTCAAATTCGTCGGTAAGCTTACCATCTTTATCTGAGGTAGGTTTGGCGCTCCACATCAGCTTCATATCCTGAGGGAAAATAGATTTGACTTCTTCCCTCTTGAGCATGTCATTGATGGGCTTGATCTTATTTTTATTAGCCACGCCCATCACAGCAAATGGATAGCGAATTGATTTCCCATCATAAAAATTCATCTTAAGCAGGGAGAGCAATGGCCCTGTATTTGCTGTCGGATCTTTGGTCACAGGCACCACTTTGGTTGTCATTTCGGAATCAACAATAGTCCCGGTTGAATCCATTTTTGGAGTCCAAATCGTATCAATACGGGTGAGGGCTGTATCAATGGCTGAAGTGGTCGTATCGCCTGCTTCCAGTTTTTTTAGTTTAGCATCAACATTAGCAAATGCTTCCATAATGCCAGGATCGGAAACACGATAGAGGTCCCAGAATTCCAGCTTAGCAGTGGACTGCAGATAATTTCTTGCACGTTCTGCATTGTCAATGCCAGGCAATTCGACAAGGATCAGGTCTCTTGCATTGTCGAGAGAAACATTGGGTTGTATAACACCTAATTTGTCGATACGATCTTTCAGACGCTTGAAAGTAAGATCTACAGTTTCGTTTGCTTTTTTTCTGAGATTCGAAAGAACATCGGCGTCAGATGTTTCAAATGTTATTTCCTGACGGAGAGTAGCATTTCTGGTGAAGATCGGTGCAAGCTTTTGACCGTTAGATATTTTCGCCCACTCCTGACCGAATAAAGTGATATAGTCGGTCTGCGCCTTTTTCAATGCCTTGTCAGCATTGTCAAGAGCGGTTTTGAAAGTAGGATCCTTGGTATTGTTGGAAAGGGTTTCGAGGAATTCCCTGAGATCTACCTGGAGCACTGTACTGATACCTCCTTTAAGGTCAAGACCAAGGGCTATCTGCTGGCGTTTCAATTTCTCATAGCTGAATGAGCCGATGAGGGGAATTGAAATAACAGGCTCGCTGGACATTGAATCCAGGTATTCTGCCTTTGCTAATTTATGAGTTGTAATGATCGCGTTTTCGTCCGTCAAGCCGATTGCTGCCTTATCGGCAAATTTCTCGGCATCTCTCTCCACCTTTTGTGTAGGAAGCAAATAAAGATATTGTAACAAACAAACCGCTGTCAGTAGAATCAGGAAAAACCTGATAATTCCTTTGCCTTGCATAGTGATTTTATTAGGTAATAGTCTGTGAAAAACTGCGCAAATATACAGCTAATACTTCGACTACACGCATGACCTCCACAATCAATTTATAAATACTTAATTATCAATTATTTATGCCTAAAATTGCCTGATTTTAAAGCAAAATATATTCATTTTAGCACTCAAAAAATGAAATTCGGAAAAGTGGCTGAAAAGTGATTTCCCGACGAGATATTGATTCCTTTCCGGTGCTCACCTACTTCAACAAATTGCCTAATATTGTGACTTAAATCTGGAAAAATCAAAATACATGGATCAGGATCTGGGCTTGCTTTCGAATGAGGAGTTGACACAACTGGAAGATGCATTTGCTTACATCACCATTCTCGTCGCCGGGGCGGATGGAAAGATGGATCAAAAAGAGATCACCTGGGCAGAAAAAATGGCTCATATCCGCACGTTCGCCGGTGACGAGCGTTTGAAAGCATTCCATGAGGAAGTAGATAAAAATCTTCATGCACGAATTGAATCTTTACTCAGTGAGCTTCCCGCGGAAGTTTCAAAACGAAGCGCTGCGATCTCTGAAAAATTATCTACGATCAATCCTATTCTTGCTTCACTTGATCCTTATGTTGGCGCATACCTATATAAAGGATATTTAAGCTTTGCAGAACGTACTGCTAAATCATCCGGTGGATTTCTTTCCTTTTTCACCATCACTCCCGAAGAGAAAAAATGGATTGGCCTTCCTATGCTGAACGCCATACTTTATAATCCGGACGAAGAAGAATGACGAATAACGAATTACGAATTACGAATTACAGTGGTTGGTGAGCTGCGGTTGGTGAGCTGTAGCACGAGGGTGCGTAATAGCAAGTCGAACTATAGCACGAGGGTGAGTAATAGCAAGTCGAACTACAGCACGAGGATGAGAGATAGCAAATCGAACCATACGATTTTGGATTGATCATTCATTGCGATTTACGCAATTCAGATCTGTAAACGCCTGCTGCAAGCGCTCTACAAAACTTTTCTCTGCTGCACGCAACCAGACGCGAGGATCGTAATGTTTTTTGTTGGGCTTGTCTTCTCCATCCGGATTTCCAATCTGGGCCTGCAGATACCCTTCATTTTTTTTGTAATAATTGCGAATACCATCCCAGAATGCCCATTGCATGTCGGTATCGATATTCATTTTCACGGCTCCGTACGAAATGGCTTCCCTAATCTCTTCCTGACTACTGCCTGATCCTCCGTGGAAAACAAAGTTGACCGGATTGTCACCTGTCTTGAACTTCTCTTTTATGTAGTCTTGCGAATTTTTCAGAATGACAGGCTTCAATGTCACATTACCAGGTTTGTAAACACCATGTACATTTCCAAAAGCAGCGGCAATAGTGAAATTCTGACTGATCTCCAAGAGTGTTTCATAAGCATAAGCTACTTCTTCCGGTTGGGTATATAATTTTGAATTGTCGATTCCGGTGTTGTCCACACCATCTTCTTCACCTCCTGTTACACCGAGTTCTATCTCAAGCGTTA
>JBDUDG010000189.1:0-6380 GCA_040003045.1 Saprospiraceae bacterium
ATGGGCACGAAGTTGTTGAACAGTTTCACCGGAAAACGGGACGCGCTCGGATCAGATAATTCAGGAGATTGAGAAAGCTATTTTCGTAACGGGAACGGGAAAGCAGGGACTCACCTACGCCACGAACGCCGGAACAGCGTATGGATTTACGATTACATGACTCACCTGACCGGTTAATGTGGAACATCCTGTCTTGGCTATGCTCATTGATACTACCGCACCATTCACTTGGTTATTTGTCGTTGTGACATAGCTTACTGTATTAGGTCCAAGACCAATTGCTGTTCCGGGAGTAGAGCCACTTCCGAAGTCCCATGAATAGGTTAATGTTCCAAGTGGAATATTGCTGGTTTGAAATACAACACTTCCATTAGCACAAATTGTATCAGGTGAAATTACAGGCAACTGCGTTGGACAAATGATATCAATAAAGTTATTGTCAAGATCATTTTCGCCAGGAGAAAGTACAACAGGTATCTGATTGTCAGGTCCATCACTGCTGTCATCACCATCGGGATCCGGAGTGGAATCGAAGTCGGACAGGTTTCCGTAAGAGGCAGGTTGAATTTCAACTAAAACATAATTACATGGAATCACATTTGAAAAACAAAATTGTCCTGTACCCGCAGCAGAGAAAACCGTAGCAATGAGTGTGTCTCCTGCATCGAAAGCCTGATTACCATTGATATCAGCCTCTAATCTTATTTCAATTCCTGCCATGGCTTGTCCAAGATCATCATGCACAGAACCGCAAATTGTCCCTTTATCATTGATCGTAATCGTTTGCTGACATGTGGTTGAATTTCCACAGGCATCCATTGCCTTCCAGGTCCTGAAGATTCTATGGACAGGTGAACAGGTTTGAGGAGAAGTGATGTCAGTATAAGTAGGGGAAATCGCAGGATTGCAGTTATCTATTGCTGTTGCATTGCCTGTATTTCCAGGCAACGTATTTTCTGAAAATAATATAGTCAGATTAGACGGGCATGTTATCACAGGTGGTGTTACATCATGCACACTTATAGTTTGAATACAGGTTGAACTGTTTCCGCAAGCATCTGTTGCGATCCATAGTCTGTTAATGGTGTAAGTATAATGGCTACAATCTTCTGGATCAGCACTGCGTGTGCTGGTTTGACTTTGGGTAACAACTGCTGATGAACAGATATCTGTAGCTGTTGCAGCACCTGTATTCGCAGAACTATTATCATCCTGGCAATTCAATGTCACATTTACGGGACATGTCATTGCAGGAGCTGTTTCATCTTTATACGTAATTTTTGAAGTGCACGTACTTGCATTTCCACAATGATCTGTTGCAGTCCATGTCCTCGTGATGACATGAGATGCAGCACAGCCATTAAAGACATTCATATCAGTAAAAGAGAGTATTGGATTTGGATCACACACATCATTCATGACAGGCGTGGCAAATGTAGGATTAGCAGGACAGAAAACCGTAATATCTGCAGGGCAGGTGATCGCAGGAGGGATCGTATCAACTACAAGAATAGTCTGGAAGCATGTGTCCGATTTATTGCAGGCATTTGTCACTATCCATCGCCTGAGTATCGAATATCCTTGTGAACATGACCCACTACTGATGACGTCATTGTATACAGTCACGGGATCACCATCACAAATGTCAGTTGAGGTAGCAAAACCAGTATTAGCGGGATCAGTTGATTCTGCACACTGAACTATACGATTGCCTGGACAAGTGATATATGGATTGCAATCCGGTGTCAGTGTAATGCAATTATTGTTCTGAGGGATTCCAAATGGCGGAACAATTCCATCACCTACATACATCCAGTTGAACTGGATTACATTTTCATCGGCAGGATAAGTCTGCGAAGAATTTTGAGGATCAACTATTGTAATAATTAATCCATCATCACCAGGTAAATAACCACCATTCTCAGGGTCTTGTTCAAGATCTAAAACAAGTGGTACGCAAAAACTTTGCGGATTTGGATTTGGATCATCAATATGAAAACAAACACTGAAAAGTTTGGTCCAGTTGGCCGTATCTAAATAAGTGATGATATTGGGATCCATAAGCTCTATATTTCCATTTACCCATTCCGGGGGACTATTGAAGCTGAATAATACTGCAGCGGTATTTGGAAGTGAAGTGATTATAGGTGAATTAAGAATACCATAACCCGGACTGAAATTGTTAAAGCCAATTAATTCAAGTGTACTGTCAGGATAGAAAAATCGAAAATTGATTCCAAATAATCGAACATTTGGAACATTAGCCTTAAACTGAACATCTACACAATATTCGTTATTACAATTGAAGATTGGATTGGCGAATCTCGTGGTGACTGTAGGTGACTGTGAAAAAATAGAAAATTTAATACTAAGTATAAAAAAGAAAACACCCAAAAAGCGCAAAAAGCTTTTTTGAAGTGTTGTAATTTGACGTGAGGTGATATTTTGGGTATTGGACTTCATTCAGTTCTTATAAACCCGCCGAAAATTCAATTCAACAGGCTGGGTGGTTTTAGTACTTGGTGGTTATGCTCATTTTCCCTTCAATTCCAGTGACCTTATTCAAAATTCATGCCTAAGGTCTTAATTCGGGGTTCTGATCCCGGACTCATTAAAAAGTGCATTTTTAGCCCAATTATTTCTGAGCCGACTCTTGTTCATTGGGGGAAATCAGGGAGATTTTGATCAGGCTAGATCAATTTGGTTAATACCCTTCTAATTTTCAACCCTCGTAACTTTTGATTTAATAGTTGGTACAAGACATTCATATAGTGTTTATTAACAATGTATAATTGCCTGAAAAATAAATAATTACTTTTTATACTATCTGAAATAAAGAAGGGAGATTAATTTAAAATAAATTAAAAACTAGTTGGTTTTTAACACTTCCAGCTCTTTATGGGGTTCAGATTTGAGAACAAATATAAATGAATTTAACCTTAAGAGTATCAGGGAAATACAAAATTTACAAAGGATTTTTTACCTCGAGGGAGCTATAAAGAATTTTAAAAAAATAACCTGATCCTTAGTCGAGGTATAGGCTATATAAATTCCGGGAACAAGATTCAAATTGCCACTCCATTCGTTAGTCATCAGAGCTCCTTTGTACACGTGCTCACCGGTGATCTGCACCACATTAATGTTCCATTTTTGATCTAAGTCACTTTCGATTTCCAATCTTGATTGCGAAGGATCAAAGTGGATTTTGGAATTCTGGCGAGGAGTTTCATGCACAGCGACACTGTTGCAATCACTCTGCAATGGACAATAAGCTCGTTGTGCAAGCGTGCAATCCAAAACAAAAGGATTTTCTTTTCCTCCCTGGTAAACAGCAATTCTTTGATTACGCAGGTTTTCAAAATCATCCACCGGATCTTCTTCCTGCCACTGACATAACGAAACCCTTTGTAGTTCAAAAAAACCAGGATCAGCAGCGATAGCATCAGTACGATAGATTGTCCAGAAATAAAACATGGCCCGTGCTATATCACCCTTTACGGATTCTCTCGGTTCGAAAAATCCGGAAATATATTCACTGTATGCATCAATATTACTTGTAGGCTTACTCGCCATTTGCTGACCGAGATAATACCATTTGGTGGTGTTGTTATCATCAATATCAGAATACGGAAAATCCCCCCTGTCTGAATTTACTGCTACGCGGGAAGGAAATAAATTGTACATGTTCATCTGACCATTTGTACCATCACCTGCTCCTTTTGCCTGTGGCCAGCCATGTTCAAGATTGATGGACTCGGTTTCATTGCCTGTTCCAAATACCCATTGTGAGGGATCTACACCTGGTGGCAAATAATGAGGAAGACCTGTGTAAATGCATCGCACCGAATCGTTTTGAATAAATATCCTTGCATAAAGTGTGTCTTTTGCCTGGGCAAAAGTGAGTAATTGGGTTGGTGTAAAATCAGCCCTGATGGCATCTGCAAGTACTTCTCCTTCAAGACCAGGAAAAAGTTGTGCCTTTAGCTCCCTGCCAAAAAGTAAGGCAGAGATCAATAAAACCCATGACAGATAAGTACTTTTTGGTGCTTTAATATCGAGCTTGTATATCATGCTGGCGTCAGGGCTATAAGAATTGAACTTCAAAGTTAAGTTGATTTTCCACAGCATAAAAAATCCGGACATGACAGCATATCCGGATTCAAAATTTTGTGACCTGATATCTTAAAAGCTAAAATCGATATATGATCGCTTGTGAAGTTGGGTAGTAACTATTCTTGATTTTTTACCTAGTGGTGTATCGACCCAAACAGTGTATGTATCAGGTTCAATATTTTCCAATAGTACCGTTCCATTCTCTCCTGTTTTCAAATTACTGATGGGCGATGTGGTTGCATCTGTTTCACTGTTTTCTCCCTGGTAAAGTTCCACTCTTGCATTGGCAACAAAAGAAAGTGATTCAACACCAATATTACTACAACTTGATTCACACTGATCAGTCCAGTGGAGATACGAAACGCTTACCTTAATTTCAGACTTACCGGGCTGGATGAGCTGATCGATACTTTGATCAAATGAATCTTTGGAACAGGACGTAAGTCCAAAAATCACCATGATGGATATGAGTAGGTTTTTCATCAGCAGGCGGGTTTGATTGGGCTGCTAAATATAATAAAATAACAACTGATGGAGGATTTTATAAATCCGACCCAAATAAATTTTAAGAAATCTGCCTCTATGTAATTATTTGAAGAGCAGCCTCCTGGCCAAAGGGCGAATTAACCTTTCACCTTAAAATCTACGGTGATAGTCCCGCACTGTTCCTCAATTTCACTCACTGTAAACTTGAATTGAAGTGCAGCCTTTCGGGCTATTTCTTTTAGCTCAGAATCCGTGGTAGTAGATCCTTTCTGTGTATAATCGGCTTTGATCACTTTTCCTGTTTTATCCACACAAACATTGATCACAACGAGACCTGTCTTTTGACTTTTGTCGTTAATCTGGGGTTCATTCAATACGCCACGTTTTCCCAGTCCACCTCCTACTCTTCCACTTCCTTTCGTGATGCCTTCTAGATTTGTGGCGTTGGGGTCACCATTGGGATCACCCTGACTTCCGGGCTTACCTGTGTTGCCCTTTCCGCTGCCACCGAGAAGATCACCATATGATTTTTTAGTTTTATTATAGTCTTCCTGCTTTTTTGCTTCTTCAGCCGCTTGACGATTAGCTTCTGCTTTTGCTTGTTTTTTGGCCTCTGCTTCTCTCACCCGAACTGCATCCTGTTCACTGCTGGTAATTACTTTGGTGTTCACTTGTTTTTCAGGTGTCCTTGCGGTCATCTCTTGTTTGGGATCATCAGGTTGTTTTTGATTTTCAGGCTTTGGCTGTTCAGCCTGAGCAGATGGTGCTTGATCCCCCTGGCCTTCATTTTGCAAACCAAGACTGACCGTCAGACCTTCTTCAAGAGGTGGAGGCACATGAGAGACGATCATCGGAAGACATAACAGACCAAATAAAATGATGTGTAATACAAGACTCATTATCCAGCCTTTACCCTGGGTAACTTGTTCTCCATGTCCGATGATTGCTTCAGAACTCATCTTATACTTAGTGTTTATGGATTAAGTAGTTAATAGTTGCATTATAAATTAACGGCAAGACTATCTGCCTGCGTGTTCAGGAATCGCAAAATTAGGTGTTTAATGTCATATTATTATATTTTTTAATGTGTTTATAATGCCTGGTGGATCATTCCTTTCTTCGAGGTCAGTGGCCACAGACATGCGAACGTCGTTGGGGAATTAGTTTATTGGCAGTTAGAGACGCTCGAACATCAGAAACAGTGTGTAATTACTTTATTCACAGTCACAGACACACGAACGTCGATAATTTTTGCAACCTGAGGTTCCCGCGTCTCGGACCGAGAACAGGTTTGTAATTCTACATTGCCATTTTGCCATTATCTTACAGGCACAAGCAATACTTCAATTTTTACATGAGAATAATCAAAAAAATCACCGTACTTGGATCAGGTGTCATGGGTGCCGGGATCGCCGCTCACTTTGCTAACTGTGGGTATCAGGTGCAGATGCTTGATATGCCAACCAGCGAGGACGGAAAAAGGCGAAACTCAATTGCCGAACAGGCATTGGTACAAGCGGTAAAACTAAAACCTGCTCCATTCTATCACGCTGATTTCGTCGATCGCATTACGACCGGCAATTTCGAGGACGATCTTCCTTCTATCAAAAATGCAGACTGGATCATTGAAGTTATCGTAGAAAGACTTGACATCAAGCGAGCGCTGTTTGAAAAGGTGGATCAATTCCGAAATCCGGATTCAATTATAAGCTCAAATACATCCGGGATACCGATTCATTCAATCGCTGAGGGGAGGTCTGATGACTTTAAAAAACATTTTC
>JBDUDG010000190.1:0-6371 GCA_040003045.1 Saprospiraceae bacterium
CCACCTGTTTTGCATTGGCAACTTCAACAGTAGTTTTGAGGCCCGTTTCTTCCTTTACTCTTTTCAGCCATGGTAATGCAACAGATCCTTTTCCTTCGAATACTCCGGGTCTTGTACGAGGCTTCCAGATACCTGCTCTGAACAAATCAATTTCTGCAGAGACCAGCTCTCGCGCAGTTGTCATCACCTGATCCTCGGTTTCCGCACTGCAGGGGCCTGCTATGAGAAATGGCCTGTTATCTTTTTTGACAAAAGATATTTCATCCAATACTTCCTTTTTTTTTGAATTCATCAACTGATTAATTCCCCATTCAGAATTTAGATCAAAGCTATGACTCAAACGGAATAAAACATAATCGGTTCAATAGCTATTTACAGTATCAGCTCGCGGTCAGAGACACGCGAAGGTCAGTATTAGTTCGCGGTCAGAGACACGCGAACGTCGGTATCAGTTCGCGGTCAAAGACATGCAAACATCAGTATCAGTTCGCGGTCAGAGACACGCGAAGGTCAACCCTCGTAAATCGTAATTCTTTTAGCTTTTGCCCGGAGGATTGTCTTTGGTGACACCTGGAGCCCGTTTCAAAAATTCATCATACAATAATGTCTGCCTGGATTCAAGTGGCACATTCCATCCATTGATGAACAGATGTTTGATTTGTGTTGCAGGCTCGAAAGGATCACCTGTGGAAACAAAGAGATTTGCATCCTTTCCCACTTCAATGGAGCCCATATGATCAGCGACACCAAATATTTCTGCAGGAGTAATTGTGACTGCCTTTAAGGCTTCTTCCTTACTCATCCCATAGGCTGCAGCAAAGCCTGCATTGAATGGAAGGTTCCTGACATTCTCTGCATCATCAGTACGAATAGCCACTTTGACGCCTGCTTTTTGCATTAAGCCTGCATTCCTGTAACCCTGATCATAACGATCGGATTCCCTGGTAGGCAATGAGACGATGGGACCGGTGATCACAGGCACTCCTGCAATTGCAATGGAATCAGCAACACGCCATCCTTCCATCACCCCGGTAAGAATTGCCCTAATTTTGTTTGCTTTTATCCACTTTAATGCAGCCAGGATGTCCGATTCTTTATTTACTTCGATCATCGCGGTTGCATTTCCTCTATAAACAGGAACTAACGCAGCGAGCTGAGGATTATATTCTGCTTTGCCATTAGTGGAGGAATCAATAGCTGAATACGTACGCACTCTTTCCCAGGTATCATTTAATTTTTTGATGGCCTTATCACTGTCTTTTTTTACATCATCATCAGTCCTTCGATCATACCTTCCTCTTCTTCCCGTTGATGGGAAATTGATCACAATGGCTTTAAAGCCTGCATACATTTGTTCAGGAGTATATCCTTCAAGATTGATTAGTGCAGCAGTGCCAGGAAATAAACCACCGGATGGATAAGATATCACAGAGGTCACGCCACTTACTCTTGCCACAGGTATTAAAACACTGTTTGGATTGATGGCGGTCAGCGCCTGCATATCAGGTGTGAGTTCACCGATTTCATCGAAGTCCTGAGTAACCGAAACCGATTCAATTTCCTGTAAGCCGAGATGTGTTCCGCTATCAACCATGCCCGGATAAACTGTCAATCCTTTGCAGTCAATGACCTGCGCATCAGCAGGAATAGGCACATTGGGACCTACGGCCTCGATTTTTCCATTCCGGATGATGACAGTCGCATTTTCTAATTTACCTTTTGTGACTGTCTCAATGGCCGCATTCGTCAAGGCAAAAACACCATAGGTTGATTTAGCAACCTGCTGGGCCTGCAAATAGGAATGGCAGATAAAAATCGAAATAAAAAGCAGTACTAGATTATTTTTTTTCATAATGAGCTTCAATCAATGACGGTTAGAAAACATTTGATCAGTTCCTCGCATACACTCATCCACCTCTTCACGTCCGTAAAAAGCAGGCGTGGCTTCTACCGGATCGATATACACACGCATATCATTTGGATCATTGACTTTATCAAAGCGGATTATGCCATCGACAATCGTCATCTGCGGAACAGCATAAACTGAAAGCGGATGACCCGAAAAAATCGCGATATCTGCATCTTTCCCTACTTCAATAGAACCAACATGAGCATCAATTCCAAGCTGACGTGCAGGGTTTATGGTGATCAGAGACAATGCTTCATCATCCGAGAGCCCACCATATCGTTGCGTCTTTGCTGCTTCGTAATACAAATGTCGGATCATCTCACCGCTATCACTATTGATTGAAGTCACCACACCATTGCGGGTCAGGATGGTGGCATTGTATGCAGTAGAATAGTACACCTCGAATTTATAGGCCCACCAGTCGGAAAATACAGAGGCCATTGCACCAAATGCTGCCAATTCAGGGGCAACCTTAAATCCTTCATTCGCATGCTGGAACGTGATTTTTTTTACACCAAAATCACGAAGCACGTTCATTAACATCAGGATTTCATCAGCCCTGTAGGAATGACATTGTATGATGATTTTTCCATCGAGTATGTCTGCCATGGTCTGATATCGCTCATTATATAAAGGCGCCACTGCATTCGGGTTTTTTGCTTTTTCAAGTTCGTATGCTTTCCATTTGTCACGATATACCTGTCCTTTTGCGAATGCATCACGAATGACGCGTTCCACGCCCATGCGTGTTCTTGGTTGTACACCCCTTCCCTCACTATGCACACGGATCGGATTTTCACCCAAAGCGAATTTGATTGTTCTGGGAGCATCCTTAAAAACAAATGCTGCCGGATCCATCAAACCATAGCGGTGTTTGATGGTCTGGCATTGTCCTCCGATGACATTTGCAGAGCCATGCATGGCATGCGAAGTAGTAACTCCGCCTGCAAGTGCGCGATAAATAGAGAGATCAAACGGATCAATAGCATCACCAACTTTTACTTCAGGTGTGATCGGATTGGTTGCTTCATTCACCGCATCAATCGCGATATGTGAATGAGCATCAATGATACCGGGCATCACAAATTCACCGGCAGCATCAATTTCTTTAATCCCGGCAGGTGCTTTCAAATCTTTTCCGATCGCGGCTATTTTTCCTTTCTGAATGAGGATGTCTGTTTCACTTAATGTCCCTTTTGTAATGGTCAGTACTGTTCCATTCCGGATCATTAAGTCGCCCATCGGTACTTGCGCACTCAGACGAGAGAAGAAAATAAGTATGGATAAAAAAATAATGCTTCTCATATAAATCAGGTTAATGTGGATTAATTTTTTGGTTTGGATATGCGCTGACCCGTGATATTGAATGAACCCACATTCTCGATTGTTACACTGCCATCAAAAGCTTCATCTTTAAGCTTAAGATTGAATTCAATAGCCACCAATTGGCCTTCAATTTCAAAATCAAAAGTGAATGCTGCAGAATTTCCATCAAGCACAATTGATTCCAGCTCATTGTTGCCTGAAGTTATATCACTGCTTTTAATCGTGCCGGCCAGGACACCATCTTTTTCAACAAATTCCATGGTACCTTCTTTTTTCTGATCGGGGATATCGATAGTATAAGACCAGGTACCAGTCAAAACTGAATTTGTGGATGCAGAATGGGATTCAATGCCATGGGAGGGTTTCTTTTCTTTTACATCGTAAGAATATAAATGGCCCTCCACGATCATATACCGGATGGAAGACTCTTTTTCAAACAATGGCTTATTGGATACAATGATGTTGGCCATTTTACCAATATCTATCGTACCACAATTTTTTTCAATGCCGAGTAATTTTGCAGGCTGTGTAGTTAATGCTGTCAATGCCTGATCAGGAGACAATCCGTTGTCTATCATAAGCCTGATATTTTTTGAAAAATCACCAGGCTTCCCACTGAGTGTTCCGAATGAAAAAGGAATTCCATCTTTGGCCAGGACACCGGCTTGCTGATAATGTTCTTTAAGACTTTGCTCACGCTTCTTTTCAAAGGCATCTTTCTCCGGATCTTTTACAACAGGTTTTGTATGTACAGATTTTAATGAATCTGCAACGATCGTTGAATCACTTTTCGATGGCTTTGGTTTATCCTCAGCTTTGTCATCATTTTTCTTTTCGCTCTTATCCTCCGGTAAACTGATTGAAAGAACTAATGGAGTCATTCCGTTCCTGAACTGATCTTTCAGATACCATGCTTCTTCTGCGTCACTGATCACCATCTTCATTCCAAGATCTTTTTGCAATGCCAAAGCGCGACTGATGTCTTTTACTTTCGGTGCCCTGAAATAAACAGGCATCAATCCTCTGACCACTGGAATCAATGCATCATGTGCCTGATTGTAGTGCGGACGTGGCACAAGCGGTGCAGTTGAATAGGAAGTCTGCTGTGCATAATCCTGTGATGAATTGTGATATAGCTCCCGCCACTTTGCGATCACGCCGATCACCGTACTTGGATAACTATCACCTGCTCCAGTCCATTGAGCAAACATGGAAAAATCTTCTTTCCAGAATAGATCATCTGTTACTTCTCCTGATAACACTAACACCGCACCTTTTCCAGGCAGCATTTTGCCTTTAGGAACAACATGCGCAACAGCGAAGCCCTGTCCCCGCCAATCGGAAATAGATTTCTCTTTGATATCAATCGTGGAACGAACACTGTGAAAAGGAGTAATGCCCGCATCTTCAAGACTTGCATTTCCCTCTTCATCGATAGCGGGCCTGTCATTCCTGTCCCTGTTTCCACGAGGACCTTGTCCACTACCTGCAGTGGCATCAGACTCGGGATTTTTTACACCCGCAGAAGAAAATGCATCTATGAATGCAGGATATGCATACATGCTGTCGGCTTTAATCCGATATGCATCTGCAGGAATTTTCACTTTCGGTCCGATGTCTGTAATCAAACCATCACGCATGATGATAGTCGATACCTGCAGAGTTTTGCCCGGAGCCGAAATTACCTTGGCATTAACCAATGCAATACAACCTGTAACCTGCGGTAAATCATCGCTGACAGGCTGTGCTATGATAGACATGATAAACCCAAATAAGAATCCCGGTATCAGGAATATTTTCCTCATCATCTGACAGTATTAATGGAGTGGGACGTAAATTAGAAAAACTATTTAAGGATAGCTTTTCTTCCTGTTCATGAATCGGCTAAAGCGCTGATATTTCTGATCAAATCAGGAATAGACGTTTCTAAATGATCTAATAATAGAACAAAGATTTCTTCTATTTTCGCCATCTGCTTACGAACTAACACAATTCATACCTATGGAATATCCTGAAGATCTCAAATACACCGCTGAACATGAATGGCTTCGTCAGACCGGTGACAAAACCGATGATGGCCGGTCCATCGTTACGATTGGAATTACTGATTTCGCTCAAAGCGAATTGGGAGAGCTGGTCTATATTGAAGTTGAGACGGTGGGAGAAACGTTGGCAAAAGATGAAATCTTTGGTACCGTTGAAGCTGTGAAAACCACCTCTGATCTGTTCATGCCTGTCAGCGGTGAGGTACTGGAATTCAACAATGATCTTTCCGAATCCGGTGGCGATGATCCTGCTTTGATCAACAATGATCCGTATGGAAAAGGATGGATTATTAAAGTTGCCTTAACGGATCCTTCAGAGTTGGACGAATTGATGGAGACTGCAGCGTATAGACAGGTCACTGCACACTAATCATCCGGGTTATTTTTTACATTTTTATCTGATATGATGAAAGGAAAATATCGATGGGTACCTCCTGTCCTTTGGGGGCTTCTGATCACTTTTCTTTCGCTTATTCCTGGTGGTCCCGGCAATCTGAATTTTTTAGGACTTCCATATTTCGATAAGATGGGGCATTGTGGGATGTATGCCATCTGGGCATTTTTAATCTTCAATGCCTTCTCCGGCAATCCTTCAATTTCATTCCGAAAAGCGTTTTGGATCACATTTATATTAGGAACATTGATTGGAATTTCATTCGAATATATTCAGGATGCGATGAGGCTGGGCAGAATGTTTGAAGTGAATGATATGATTGCGAATGGGATAGGTTCGCTTTCGGGTGCCCTGATAGGATGGTGGTTAAAAAAGTCAGGCACGAAATCCTAAAGAATCCGGCATTAAAATTTTCAATAAAAATAGTTGGTGCGAAAGAGGCGAAACTCGAAACTCTTCTGACAAGAAACACAAAGGACTATTCATCAAGCGACTTATCGGTGATGACACCTGAAGTATATCTGGCTTCTTTTCATGGAGCCAATACATAAATTCAAAAGGAGGATTGGAATAAAAAGCAAATGAGGCAAACCGGTTTCCCAGTTTGCCTCACTAGTTAGGCTATCCTATAGCTGCCTCTATTGGGTGTGTTAAAGATGAGCCACTTTCTTCATCAGACTTGACTTCAGATTGGCGG
>JBDUDG010000191.1:0-6354 GCA_040003045.1 Saprospiraceae bacterium
ATAGCAAGAACTACGTCAAGTCCAATAAAATCAGCCAGCTGAAGAGGACCCATAGGATGAGCCATGCCCAACTTCATCACCTGATCGATCTCATCAACACCCGCAACACCTTCCCATAATGCAATGATTGCTTCATTGATCATGGGTATTAAGACTCGATTGGCTACGAAGCCAGGATAATCGTTCACGACCACAGGAATTTTTCCCAGATTTCCTGCGATCCTTATTACTTCATTTGCGACTTCATCAGATGTGCTATATCCCCTGATGATCTCCACGAGTTTCATTACCAGGACAGGATTCATAAAATGCATACCGACGACCCTATCAGGCCGATCTGTGACCGAGGCTATTTTGGTGATGGATATGGAGCTTGTATTTGATGCAAGAATGGCATCTTTTCCTGCGTGCTTATCAAATTCTTTAAAAAGGTTAAGCTTAAGATCGATATTCTCAGTTGCTGCCTCAATGATCAAGGTGGCATCTGAAATCGAAGAACCGACATCGGTGGAAGTTTGAAGTAACTCTAATGCTTTCTCTTTATCGCTGACAGTGATCTTTTCTTTTTGGACCATTCGCTCCATGTTATGATGAATGGTGTTCAGACCACGGGCAACCGCTTCTTTTGATATATCAATCATTGTCACAGGATACCCATATTGTGCGAAAACATGCGCAATGCCATTTCCCATGGTGCCTGCTCCGATGACAGCTACCTTATAAGCAGAAAGACTTTTATGAGCTGAATTCATGTCAGTAAAAAGAAAATGATGAATAAAATTTATAAGATTTGTCCGGAGTTTACCAACTACTTCCTCCTCCACCGCCAGAACCTCCACCACTGAAGCCGCCACTGAAACCACCGCCGCCGCCACTGGAAGAACTGCTTGGGCTACTACCAAAAACAGAACCAATATTGCTGATCTCCGATGGAAAGCTTTGTGAAAAATCACTCCACGATCGATTCAAATCTGTTCCGTACATGGCTGGACCAGTGTACCACGAAGGAGGTTGAGTCAATAATCCTTCGAATTGCTTATTCCACTGGCTTAAGTAACCAAATGCGAGGGCATAAGGCATCGTTTTGTCATAATACAAAGGATCATCTTTCATCAATCGTTCAATCACCGGACGTTCTGCTTTCGCAACAAATTGTCGGAATCCTTCAAGTTTTTGATAAGTTTCATTTCCGGCTAAGGTCCGTTTATGAAACCTGCTGGCAATAAAAAAAATAATGAATGCACAAACGATTAGTGCAATTCCATCAGTGTTTTGTTTTGCAAAGAGGGTATACGCTCCCCATCCAAGCGATAACAAGCCTATGATGCCGGTAACACATCCAAATGCCTGTTGATCTGCCGAATACCATCCCTGAGCTTTTATCCAGTCTTGAACGGTTGATTTTACTGCCGCTAACTGGGTATAAAATCTGTCTTTCAAATCACTCAACTCAACAATAGAACCGGATGAAAACAATGCATTGAAAAATTGCTTTTCAAAAACCATTAAATCATCACCTGATTCTTTCAACTTATAAAATGTGATGTTATTCTTTTTTGTGAAAAATCCCTTTTCTTCATGAGATTCAAGTCGCAAATACCCTTTATTTGCCAGGTGTGGAATTAATGAGAGTATATCATTATTATCAACGCTATTGTCAATAAACCCACCCGCAATTACTGGAGATACACCATTTGGGGGGAAATATTCCGTCATAATAGGCAGCTTCTTATTCCTTGCAAAAAACTTTGCAAAAAGCGCAGCCAGCAGAAAAAATAACGGAGCAAGGAGTATACCATGCCTTTTCCATAGCGATGTCATATCACTCAATTGCTGAAATGTTCTCGGAGGAAAATTAACTGCAACTGTCACTCCTTCTCCAGCAGCAAAAACCCTTGTGTTCTGTCCTTTTACTTCTGTAGGAGAAACCTGAATATTAAGATCAAGCTGTTGTGCACCTGCTGAACCTGTAGCAGCCAATACATCCTTCTCAGATAGATGCACCTTATCTGGAAATTTTAAATCAAAAGAAAATCGTTCGACTTCACAAGTCCAGGATGTACCAAGAACATCCCAATTAAATTCAATATTCTTTTCAAAAAAATTAAACGGATTGAGTACCCTAAACTGGACATGAAATACCTGTCTGCCTTCCATCAGTTTATCGGCATCACCTATTTTGATGATGATATTATTATTTTCTTTTGACGTTGCAAACTTAAATCCATCAACATTGATATCTTCCAATAACCTCGTAATCTCTTTTCCATTGATATTATCCTTTAAAGGAATAAATTGGATAATACCATGTCTCGGCTCAGAGAATTCGACCTCGATCGTTTCATCAAAATTTGCATAGCCTTCATCAGTGAAGCTAACTTTGACATCAAAATTTTTTATAGTAAATGATTCAGCCTCTGCTCCTGCGACGAATAGCCAAAAGCAAAAAGAGAAAAAAATCAACCGCATCTGCATACTATCAGAATTGAACTTTTACATTTTGTTTTTCCGCTTCATCTACTTCGAAATAACTCATGCGTTTGAAGCCAAATGGACCTGCGATCAGGTTGCTTGGAAATATTTCAACTGCATTATTGAGATCGCGAGCTGATGCATTATAATACCGTCGTGATCGCTGAATGCTTTCTTCAAGACCCGTCAGCGTCTCCTGCAATTGCGTGAATTGTGTATTTGCTTTCAAATCCGGATAATTTTCAGCCAAGGCAAAAACCGATTTTAATGCACCGGAAAGGGCATTTTCAGCAGCACCGCCATCCTTGCCACCGGCAGCCATGGCAGCTCCACGCAACTGGACAACTTTCTCCAGCACACCACTTTCATATTGTGTATAGCCCTTGATCGTACTGACGAGATTCGGGATAAGATCATAACGTTGTTTAAGAAACACGTTAATCGTCTGGAATGCTTCTTCAGCACCATTACGCAGACGCACCAGCTTATTATATGTGCCCATAAGGAGAAGGGCCAATACAACTATCAGAAGTAAGAGAATAATGATCGTCATGTTTTTGCTTTTTTTTGGTTAAAAAGTGGAGTAAATGTATGAAAAAATGAGAGATGAGTTTTCAAAGTCAGGTGTACTTACGGTGCCAGGAATTAAAAATTCATTTTCGAAATATGTGACCAGCATCATGTTACTTTCTACTTTTACTTTTCTTACGATGTCATTTACATGAGTGAAACCATATTAGTAGGCGATATTGGTTCGACGAAATCCAGCTGGTGGCTTTCCGGCAATAAACCTGTCGAAATTCATCTCAATGGATTCAATCCATTAGTACATTCCTCCAAAGCTGGAATTGACATGATAAGTTCCCTGGCTGATGAGTTGAACGGTATTCACCCGGACAAAATCTGGTATTATGGAGCCGGGTTAGTCAGCAATGTTGAATCAAATCAGGTGAAAACCTTATTTGAAACAAAATTTCGTCCAGGTAAAATAAATGTAAAATCAGATTTAGCCGGTGCCGCGATTGCAGCGTGTGGTTCAAAAGCGGGAACTGTAATTATTCTTGGCACAGGAAGTCATGCAGCCGTATTTGACGGTCATGAAATAATTCGTCAGACAAATGCTTTGGGTTTTATACTGGGTGATGAAGGTGGTGGTTGTGACATTGGTAAATGCCTGTTGCGGGCGTATTATTATGATCAGATGCCACTGGAAGTTCGTACGCTGATGGAAAAATTTCTTCCGGGCAGTCGATCAGAATTTTTGAAAGCTCTTACATCCTCTTCGACTCCCAATCAATATCTCGCAAAATTTGCTGAAGTAGCTGTGGCTATGAAGGATCACCCATGGTTAAAAAACATTGTGATAACCAGATTCGATTTGTTCATCCGAAATCATCTTCTCCCTCTGTATCCGGCTGGCCAGGTTCACGTTGTTGGATCGATAGGATGTATATTTGCCGACTTAATTGAAAACGAACTGGTTAAAAACGGATTGAGCGCCGGGGAATTCATTAAAGACCCTGGTTATCGCCTTTTTACCATGCATGTAAATCATGAAATTAAAGAATAATAATATAAAGAGTGTTGCAGTCTTTTCCTCGGGTGGCGATGCACCAGGAATGAATGCTGCGATCCGTTCAGTAGTAAGGACTGCTTTCTACTATGAACTACAGGTATATGGGATCTATCGTGGATATGAAGGAATGATCGATGGACACATAGATCGTTTGGAAAAAGGAGATGTAGCCAATATCATTCAACGAGGTGGCACAGTGTTGAAGACTGCAAGAAGTGACCGCTTCCGCACACCTGAAGGAAGAAAAGCCGCCTACAATTCCTTAGTCAAAAATAAAATTGATGCACTTGTCGCTATAGGAGGTAATGGGACATTTACCGGTGCTAAAATCTTTTTTGAAGAGTATGGGATTCCAATCGTTGGTATTCCCGGCACTATAGACAATGATTTATTTGGGACAGATTATTCAATAGGGTTTGATACTGCCGTTAATACAGCAATTGAAGCAGTAGATCGAATCAGGGACACTGCAGATTCACATAACAGATTGTTTTTTGTTGAGGTGATGGGAAGAGATACCGGATTTATAGCTTTGAATACCGGAATCGGTAGCGGCGCAGGAGCAATACTTATTCCTGAAGCACACACGGAATTACAAACTTTGATCAAAAATCTTGAACAAACAGCAAAACGACAAAAACTTTTTTCACTGATCATTGTCGCAGAAGGAAACGAAACAGGAAATGCACAAAAACTGGCAGGAGAAATTAAGGACAGGTTTCCTGAATACGATCCGAAAGTTACGATCATAGGACATATGCAACGTGGCGGTGCTCCCTCTGCTATGGATCGACTTATCGCAAGCCGGATGGGCTTTAAAGCTATCGAAGCGCTTCTTGAAGGAAACACGAATGTCATGACCGGTATTCAGAATAACAAGATGGTGCTCGTGTCAATTGATGATGCAATCAATAAACATAAAGATATCGATCTTGATCTGTTGAGAATGGCAGAAATACTATCGCTCTAAGCCTTGCAGATCACTCTTTTATATATTCCCTATCCGTTCTGAGAAAGTGGCAATCAAGTTGAGAAGCCTTGCTATAAACTTACAATTAGCCGCTTGTATAAATGATTTACCTGTTCATTCTGTATTCCCATGGGAAGGCGCAGTGCAAAATGAAAATGAATTTGTTCTGCTATTGAAAACTTCCAGTGAATTAAAGGAGCGGTTCGAAATGTCGTGGAAGTAAATCATAAATGTGACACTCCTTGTATCATAAGCTGGGAAGTTGAAGCGAATGAAGCCTTCGGATTTTAGATCAAGGAAAATACCTGCAATTAGTTGTCCGAGATGTAGCCACTTTTACTCCACATCAGATATGCTTTCAGAAAACCATTGAGATCGCCATTCAAAACTAAATCGGGATTATGTACAGTGAATTGTGTCCTGTGATCTTTCACGCGTCTGTCATCTAAGACATAGCTCCTGATCTGACTTCCCCATTCGTTTTTCATTTTATCTGCTTCCACTTTATCCCGTTCAGCATTTCGCTTCTGAATTTCGCGCTCATATAATCTTGACTTCAACATCTTGAGTGCTGTTTCGCGGTTTTGATGCTGTGATCTTTCCTGTTGACATTCGACGACGATGCCTGAAGGAAGATGTCGGACACGCACTGCAGATTCTGTCTTATTAACGTGCTGTCCTCCTGCACCGCTTGATCTGAAAGTATCCCATTCCAGGTCATCGGTATTAATCTCCACGACAATACTATCATCAATCTCAGGATGTACAAATACAGAACAGAAGGAAGTCATCCTCTTTCCCTGCGAATTGTATGGACTCACACGAACAAGCCTGTGAACACCATTCTCTCCTTTGAGCATACCGTAAGCAAAATCACCGCTTATTTCTATTTCAGCACTTTTAATTCCTGCTACATCGCCATTGACGCGATTAAGCTCAGACACTTTGTATCCATTTTTTTCTCCCCACATAATATACATGCGAAGGATCATGTCCGACCAGTCACAGCTTTCTGTACCACCAGCACCAGCATTAATCTCCAGAATGCACGAAAACTCATCTTCAGGATGATTTAGGGTGCTTCTGAATTCTACATCTTCCACTATACCCAATGCATTGGCATATGCAGCATTTAGTTCTTCCTCTGTGGTTACACCGGCATCAAAAAATTCCAACATGACACCAAGGTCATCTATGACAGTTTTGATGTCATGGAAATGCGAAAGCCAGTGCTTGTGTATTTTAATTTCTTTCAGCGCAGACTGGGCATTTTCCGAATCACTCCAAAAATCGGGATCTAATGTGAGTTGTTCTTTTTCTTCGAGTTGTATTTGGC
>JBDUDG010000192.1:0-6347 GCA_040003045.1 Saprospiraceae bacterium
AGAATCAAGTTGTGTCCAAAGGCCTTCTTTTTGGTCATTGACATATTCACCAGAAGCAGATTTCGCTTTACCGGGTTCGTGCCAAAGCCAGATACCATTTCTCCTGCCATATTGAAACGGCCCTTGTTCACGAATGGATCCATCGTCCCACCAGCTTTTGTAAAACCCATGCAGGAGAGTCAGTGCCGGTGTACTATAGGTTTTATCCTCCACTAGCATTTTCTTTTCAGGCTGGTAGACACGCACTCTGTAACCTTCAGGTATTTTGGAGACGACATAATTGTAGCCAAAACGTAGCGGCTTTTCATTCTCATCATAATTAACCGCATACAGCTTGCGGTACTGGTCGTCGTTGTCTGTATAGTTTTTCTTGTCCGCCAGGCTGGAGGTGGCGGAACATGATGATAGCAGGCCAAATATGGCAAATAGAAAAAAGTAGAGAAGATAAGCGAACCCGGACCTGGACATAGAATAGATGTTTTGTACATAACTGTACGTTATAACTGCCCAAATTGTTCATGCGGGTGCTGTGTGGCGGGGAAAATTGCATGGAGTGGCAAGTTTCGAAACGGCATGGATTATTAGCGGTGATCAGGTTAACTCAAAGAAATTTTGGCGTGTTCAGTATGGTAGGCATTATCATATTTAAGATAAACACAATGATATTTAACTGAAACATTATTATACTTAAGGATAATATTAATAGCTATTCATCAGACACTCATAAAAAATTATTCATCCAGCATTGCCTCACAAACCACTTGAGCTGGATTTTTATCATTATCAACTCTCACAACCTGAAGGCCCGTTGTAAACGTCATTGAATCAAGGGCATAGAGAAGGTCATATTTCAATGGCGGTTTAATCAGGCCCACCAACCGATCCGGTTTTGGTCTTTGTTTACCCCACACTTCATAAGATTGTCCTGCAGACAATGCAGGCAATTCTACGATCCGAAATAACATTCGTCCAGACTTATCCGACCTGAAAACCATGGCCTCAGCATCGCGAAATAATGCCGTACCCGCAAGTTTTATTCGCTTTGTATCAGACGCATGAATGAATGTAGATAGATCAGAAGCAGATTGAGCAAATGCATTCATCTGATACAATTTGGCTTCTTCTATTGCCAGGATGTTTCCTTGTTCTGTATAACCAGCTTTCAGTGAAAAATACTCACGGCATAAAAATGCAAATCCAAGCGAAAAAATAACAACCCCGATGACCGTGAATGTCATCATCTTACGTTTGTTCATCATCGTATCCCGCAACGCCGGTTGTGTCAGGTTACGATTGAACTTGCCACAAATTTTATTACGGGTTTCATTGATGTTGTCCTGTATCTCTGGGTACAGGTTGGCGAGACGTTCTACTTCAGAACTTTCCTGCTCTGAGGTGAGGCCTAAAACGTATTTTTCAACCCACCCGTTTTCTATGATTTCCTTTCTGGTCACTTGTTATTGCAGTTCTTTAGGGGCATAGTTGATAAACACAGAATGTGCCCGTATGTTTTTGGATCGGATCGGAAAGCAGTTAGGGTAATTCTAACATCAAAGGCTAATTTGCCTCAACTCAGCAGGAATACACCTGGTTGCAGATTCTAATTATTCTATCTTCATGAGTCTTCCAGACTGAAGAATTTAATTCAGATGTAGTAGTATTCACAAATGTCCGGTGAAATGTTTCGGGTCGAAATAAGAAAAGAAGTTTGATTGTCAGAAATCAAAATCTATCGTATCCCCTGCCATCAGATAATCATCATCTTTCGATTTATTCCCTTTTGATTTAGATGACGGCACAGACTTACCAGGTTTGGTTTCTGTTTTTGAAGAGGACTTAAACAATTCGGCCTGTACAGATTTAACAGGTTTTTTTTCTTCCACTTCCTCAACATCATCAGCATCATCAGCATCCTGTGATGTGCCTGATGGGGATTGATCTTTGATGCTGATCAGTTTCTTATCAACAAGTTTATTCCCCAGCGCTTTCCATCCTTTCACTTCAATGAATTCCGCAGGCTGCAATTCTTCAGTGATTTTTTGCCGCTGACTCATATACCCATACTCCAGTGTTGGATCTTCATCAAGGGAGGTCCAGTTCAATTTAGAGTCCTTATGCTCCGAAATAAATTTAAACCTCTGCCCAATGGTAGTCGTTTCGATCAGGAACCGCTTGACCATCGTCCATTGCTTCTCACCCTCGTAGTACACAGCCGACACAGCAGCTTTAGGTTTGAATTTACCTGCATACATCATATCCTTAATATCAAGCTTGCCTGAAGGATCGAAATCCGCAATTTCATAACTTCCATCTCCATAGATCAGAAGCAATTGATCGCCCGTATCAAATGAACCAAGATATTTCCCACGTTCATCTTTATTGAATCGCCCATTGACCTCATCATACCAATATTTCTGCGAACCCAATGTACTCTTGCCCACTTCGACCTGTGTGACTTTCCGGACGGGATATCTGGTCACTATATTTCCTGCTGCATTACGTCCTTTGATTGCAAGTTCTTCAAAATAAAAATCAAATATTTTATTCCGAGCCTTTGAAGCCGGCGTTAATTGGATTTCTACACGTTCTGATTCGCCATTAGCATGTACTGCAAAATGTAGCACTTTCGATTCCTTGCCTCCCTTCGTAAGGTCATATTCCTTGTCACGTGTAATCGATGTGACATTGAATCGTTTTGCATAAGATTTTCCTGAAGCACCATCTACATAGATCAGGTGGTACGTGGTACGTTCATCACCACGCTTGAATACATCAACATGGATGATATTCTTTCCCATAAATACTTTTTCTGCAATTTTGGACACCATGAATTTTCCATCCCTTCGAAATGCAATGACATCATCAATTTCACTGCAATCGGTGATGAATTCATCTTTCTTCAGGCCATATCCTACAAAGCCTTCTTTCCTGTCTACATACAATTTCGCATTATTGGCTATTACTTTGCTCGCTTCAATAGTATCGAATGTCGTGATCTCCGTCTTCCGCTCTTTTCCTTTTCCATATTTTTCAAGAAGACGCTGAAAGTATGCAATAGTGTATTCGGTCAGATGACTGAGATCGAAACGAACCTGCTTCAGTTCCTTTTCAATATTAACGATCAGCTCATCGGCCTGGAAGGAATTATATTTTGAAATACGTTTGATCTTTATTTCCGTCAGCCGCGCTATATCCTCTTCGGTGATATCACGATGTAGTTCAAGTCGTTTATCAGCTTTTGTTTTAGAAGAAGGTGTAGAAATATATTTGGCTAAACCCTTTCGGATCATTAGCAGCACGTCTTCCCATGTTTCCGATTCCTCGATATCATGGTAGATCCTTTTCTCTATGAATATTTTTTCAAGGCTCGAGAAATGCCATTTTTCATTCAGCTCTCCCAGGCGTATCTCGAGTTCCTGCCGTAAAAGTTCCTGGGTATTAATCGTACTAAGTCTCAGCATTTCATCAACAGACAGAAATACAGGCTTTATATCATTGATGACACAGGCATTCGGTGAAATAGAAACTTCGCAATTGGTAAATGCATAAAGCGCATCAATACTCTGATCAGGCGATACTCCCGGTTGAAGTTCGATCATGATCTCCACTTCTGCAGCGGTGTTATCACTCAGCTTTTTAATCTTGATCTGACCCTTTTCACTGGCCTTGACGATCGAATCCATCAGTGCTACTGTCGTGACGCCATAAGGGATCTCACGGATCACAAGATTGCTTTTATCAATTTTATCAATGCGAACTCGTACTCGTATTTTTCCGCCACGCATGCCACCCTGGTAATCACTCACATCAATCAATCCTCCAGTCTGAAAATCAGGATACAGCTTATATCTTTTGCCCTCCAGCACTTTGATGGAAGCCTGAATGAGTTCAATAAAATTGTGCGGCAATATCTTTGTTGCAAGACCAACTGCGATTCCATCGACTCCCTGTGCAAGAACTAATGGAAATTTTACAGGAAGAGTAATAGGTTCATTCCTGCGTCCATCATAGGATACCTGCCATGGCGTCGTCTGCGAATTGATCGCAACCTCGAGGGCAAATTTTGTAAGTCGTGCTTCAATATACCTTGCCGCAGCAGCGCTGTCGCCGGTTCGCACATCTCCCCAGTTGCCCTGCGTATCTATCAGTAAATCTTTCTGTCCGAGATTGACCAACGCATCCCCTATCGCTGCATCGCCGTGCGGATGAAATTGCATAGTCTGTCCGATGATATTCGCCACTTTATGATACCTGCCATCATGGATCTCATTCATGGCATGCAGTAGGCGTCGCTGCACGGGCTTCAGTCCATCTCTAAGGTCAGGAACTGCCCTTTCCAGGATAACATAAGATGCATAATCCAGGAAATAATCTTCATACATACCGTTCAGATAGGTCACACCGGTGTGCTCGCCTGCCTGATTTTTCTCTCTCTCCAATGATTTCTTCCTGGCCATGTGTTGTTGCTAAATCAAAAGGTAAAGATAACCTATTAGGAAGATTTACTATATGTGAAGGTACATCTGCCTTGTTGGACTTCTAAATAAGAGGAAGTGTTTAGAAAGTGTAGTTCTGTCACTTTCAGTGACTAAGGTTTAGAGAGTTTAGAAAAAAATGAACCTAAACTTTCTAACCTAATGAACGCTGAAAGCGTCAAAACTCAACTTTCTAAACACACTTGTGGTAGCATAATCATTCTCCATGAATTATTCTCAAAAAAATTAAAAATACCGGCGTTTTCAAAGCAATGCGAAGCAAGCAGAGAAAAGCAGGGGAAGGAAAAATCAGGGAAAATTTGAAGGGTCAAACAGTCTTTAACCTAGCCATTTTCTATCTTATTCTTCAGTGCCACCAGCGCTTGCAGATCTTTATTCTCTGCATCTTCCACTTTGTATTTCTTTATGGCTTCTTCAAGAATATGTATGGCTTCAGATTTATTACCTGATTTGCTCACCAGTTGTGCATAGGTGAGAATGTATTTCGGATCATCATCCTTAGCAGCTTTTTCTGCCAGTGTAATAGCCAGATCGAGACACACCTTTTGATCGGCAGCATATTTATTCAGATCAAGTGCAAGCTGATTGAGGCTTGCAGGATCATTTTTAATGTATTTTTTGGAATAAGTATTCACCAGTTCCTGGATATTGCTCATATCATGCAATGCCAGGGCAAACTGAATATCACTTTTAATATAGAACATTTCAGCTTCTGATGGAATATTGCGTTTCATCGCATCGGAAGCCAGGGCAACCAACTCAGGCGATTCAAATTCAATGGCGCGCTGAACGGTATTTGAACAGGCGGTCCGTATTTTTTCCAGCACAAGGTCATCGGATGTGACTTTGCTTATCTGTGATTTATATTTCTCCAGCAATTCAAAACAATGACAATCAACCTGTGAAGCTGCTTCCAGGATAAACTTCAGATTTTCCGGAGTTGTCAGATCCTCCTGACTGGTGATAAAATCGTTTGCAATCTTTACCGAAGGTTTTTTGGCTTTGTTTAGAGCCGATACGTAATCATACACCAATTTATAACTGCGGTCACCAGCAGTATAAGCTGCTTCGTATTTAGTGCTCTTATCGTATTTCGCAAGAACAGACTCTGCAGTTTTGATAAGGTCTGCAGGAGGCCTTCCACCCACTGATTTCAATACTTCAACCTCATCATAATCGAGAAAAAATAAAGATGGATATGCAGACACATCATGTTTCTTCCGGAATTCAAGACCCATATCCTTTTCCATATCAATCTTCATGGAGATAAAATACTGGTTGAACAATTTTCCAACCTCCGGATCTGGAAATGTATTTGCCGCCATGTTTTTGCAAGGGCCACACCATGTGGTGAATGCATCGACGAAGATGAGCTTATCTTCATCTTTAGCTTTTTGGATTGCTTCTTCCCAGGTGCCGTGAAAAAATTCGATGCCCTGAGCCAACACAGTAGCTGTAGAAAGACAAAGGGCAATAAAAGTCAGGATCTTGTTTCTCATATATGGACCAATAAGAACCATAAAATTAAGGAAAAATCAAGGGTCAGACAGGATTCGCATTGTTAAATGAACCTTAAGGGGGCACAAATAAAAAAAGGTGAAGTAAATATGGTATTCACTTCACCTTTGTAATATGAGGATTGAGATTTGCCTTTGAAATAAGGCTTCAATCTATCTCCTGCGGCCTGTCTTGCGAGCTCCGCCCTTTCTTGCGCCTGCTCTCTTTACTGCTTTTCTTGGTGCTGCTTTCTTTGCTGACCTTCTGGGTGCTGCCTTCTTAACGGCTTTTCTTGCTGCCTTTCTTGGTGCTGCTTTCTTTGCTGCTTTACGTGGTGCTGCTTTTCTTGCTGCT
>JBDUDG010000193.1:0-6342 GCA_040003045.1 Saprospiraceae bacterium
TTTTTATGTACTGACGATTGTCGGAATATTTATTCTAAGAAAGAAGCGCCCTGAGATAGAAAGGCCGTACAAAGCATTTGGATATCCGATACTACCGGCTATTTATATTCTAATGGGAATATCCTTTTGCATTCTTCTGATTATTTACAAACCACAGTTTACATGGCCAGGTTTGATTATTACAATAGTGGGAATACCGGTGTATTTTATCGCAGTATCAAATGCCAAACGAGTCAATTCATCAGGCTAACTTATTTGCTCCGGACTAATTGAAATATTAAATCGTTTTAAAGTTGTGAATCCTCTGAGTCCTTTAAAAGAAGTAATTATCATAACATGTTTATTTACATGGGGCACATCTGTTGTATTAATCACAGATCATTTCATGTTAAAACAATCTATATATAATACCTACAATTCCAGCCCAAAGGAAATTGAATATGAAGTATATGATTTAACCAGAGATGTGATTCATCGTATCGACCAGGATATGGAATACAGAGTTTCTATGAAATTAGATACTATACATAAATACGAAATTGAACTAAAAGGTATAGAAAGAAATCAACCAAAATTAATTTCAAAAACAGTACATCGCCAACAGTTTGAAGAATATCAATGTCTAGTTGAAAAAAAAGAAATGGAAAAATCTTCATATTTTGACCAACCTCACATTGCTAAATATAACTCTTATAGATATTATGCTAAAATAAAATGGCTAGATTCAATTTTGAATACGCGGGATAAGCTTGCATTTGTTGGTTTTTATAACCAGGAATATTCACCCTATAATTATTTATTATTTGAAAATATTGAAGATACAGATCGCAACCCTCAAATTTTGACTACAGTAAAAATAAAAAAAGGTTTGGAGGATACATCATTAATTATTAAATTATTAAGCTTGCCTGCAGGAAAAGACAGAAGCGGTGTTCTGCGTGATGACTAATAACCATACATCAAGGGTACTTTAAAGCTTAATAATCTTCTCTGCCCAAACATTTCCTATCCCTGAATTCACTTTCACCAAATAAACACCCGCTGGTAAATTCTTCAGCGATACTGATTCTTTCCAATGATCAGTTGCAGGAATAAAATTTTTAACCAATACCCTTGTTCCGGCAGATGAAAATACATTTACAGCTAATGGTGATTTTGAAATTCCATCTCCTGAAAGTATGATATCTCCATTAGTAGGATTTGGTGATAATTTTATATGAATAGATTGAACAGGATTATTTGTCGCCACTGCCATACCATCAAGGAGAATATTATCCAAATACATATTATTCCCATATCCTGATTTATTCAAAAAGGAGATCGTTACATACTGGCCGGAGAAAGCAGATAAATCCAATGCTACATGCTTCCATTCTTCACAACTCTGTGGAGAAAATTCATCATACTCGTACAGGCTATCAGTTCCAATCCCGCTGGAAGTTGTACTCAATTCCGCTCCACCGCTTCTGAATATGATATGATAAGACTTGCCGCAATTATTTGTCAACTTCACCAACAATGAATCAATGAAATAATTGCCATCGAAATAAGGAGCATAAGCAACATCGAAGCTCAATGTTGGATTTAGTAGTTGTGTAAGGTCCATATTTTCCGGGAGCACCAATTCATCCTGGCCATAGCCACCATAGATATAATTGTGTACAAAATATGCGGTATCTCCTTCAGGTTCACAAGTGGTCAATACAATTGGTTCCCAGGTAATGTTATCATCAGGATTGATGATTGTAAAATTGTCTGTGTTTGAAAAATCAATGATTGGTGGAACAGGATTTATTTCAGGATTCTGAATTTCAATCATGTCAGGAATTGTTTTTGTAGATGTTCCATTTGGATTCGTCACAGTAAGTGTAACTGAATACTTGCCTGCCAGAGCATAATTAACTTTTGGATTACGAATAGCTGATGAAGCAGGTTGGCCTCCTGGAAATGTCCACTGCCAGGTAGCATTAGCATGAGAAAGCATCGAATAATCATCAAACTCAAGAGTATCGCCAGGGCAGGAAGTAATTCTTTTATTTACCATCGGCTGTGCTACTGGTTTAGATGCAACTGCAAATGGTGCTTCCCATATTCCTTTCCCATATGCACCCAATCGAATTTTATTATCCCGATAAAAAGGCCTCAGAATACATGTAGATACCTGGCGTGGGAGACCCTCATTGTACGGCATCCATTCCGTCATCGTTGAATCACGAAACCAGATGGTTCGGAATGTACCCAGATAGATTCCATCCGCTGTACCACCCTGCGTCATGATGTATGAAATGTGCTCGCCATCGAGTGCAGGAGTCGTTTTGTTTTGCCAGCTACCACCACCATCCGATGTGAAAAATATTTTTTCACCATCATTACCATCCGCATATGCGAGCCAACATTTATTTTCATCTTCGGCGCTGCAGGACAACAACACTCTTCTCGCGTATCCTTGAGGCAAGACCAACTGATTCCATGTCTTTCCGGCATCAGTTGTTTTCCAGAGCAATCCCGGATCCCAGGTATATGATGCGCGCTGAAATAAATACATCACATCAGGATTGCTGCGACTGATTTCAAAACTCAATGCACGTGCTGTTACATCAGGTCCAAACACATACAGCGAGTCCCAATTGATACCACCATCCTTCGTGATCCAGAGTTTATTTTCATTCGTGACATAAAATGTATTCCATGTTCGGGGATCCCATTCCATCTCACCACTTTCTGCATCGTAGTAGCTTTCACTGGGAGATTTACCCAATTGAAAATATTCTGCATATCCATTTTCTTCTTCCGGCAGGATGACTCCTCCGATATCAGAGTAATAAGTTTTTCGCCCTTCTCCTGGATTTACATATCCCGTAGCAGCTTCACCACCACCCAGACTCAGACATTCACCGGGTAGCCAGTTTTCGAACCATCCTGTATTCCCATTGTGATAACGGCCTCCAACAAAAATATCATCATTCCATCCGGTACCAAAGCCCCAAAAATCTGAACCTGTTATTCCCCTGTTGCGAGCATAGTGTGTTTCGAAAAAATCATTAGAATATTCAACACCACCATCACTGGTCATCCAAACATCATTACCATTAATTTCTATTTCCTGACAATCGGGATGAACATAATTAAAAGAGTTGCCACAATATCCGCCGAAGCAAGTCCATGTAGCAGCTCCATTTGTGGAATACCATAGACTCATGAAACCTACGAGTACCTTATCCGGATCATCATCGGATACATCAAAACCAAGATTATAAAAGCCCTGATTGTATCCACCATCCCATGAAAATCCGACCATGTCCGGATGATTCGCCTGATCATACGGCCCACCTGCCGGAGGATTTGGTAAGGTCCAGGTTTCACCCGCATCATCCGAACGATAAATACCAATGAAGCCATCATCGCCAGTTTTTGCTTCACCAATTAATACTGCATACAGACGATTCGGATCGGCGTTCGTCACTGCAAGACGAGCTCCACCATCATTACGACCTTCCTGGTCAGAGAAAAACCAACCATTATTTTTTAATTCCCAGGTAACACCAAAGTCTGTTGATTTATAAAATTCACAGATGCCGAGAACAGGATTATTACGCACCAGGAAAGCTGTTGAAGGGTCATCCGTTTTCCATTCGATATCGTAGCACGGATTGGATAAAATATTGTCCCAGTTTTGACCGCCATCGATACTTCTATACAAACCAGCCTGAGTTGCGAGTAAAATAGTATCGGGTTGAGCAGGATTAAATTTGATATCATTCGCATATAAATTATCTGCCTGCAGAACTAATTCCCATGTGACACCTCCATTTGTAGTGCGCTGTATGCGGTTGTTTTCTCCAATAATTACAATATTTGGATCGGTTGGGTGTACTTCCACTGCACCGGGTGCATTGATGTCTAAATTCTTTGAAACACAGAACCAGTTTTGACCTTTATCAAGACTTTTATAAATCTCTCCGCCTTCTGTCCCGCAATACAGAATGTCCGGATTGGATGGAGATTGATCAAAACAATATACATTGACCTGTGATGATTTAGCGAGAGGATCGGGCCCTGTGTTTGTATTAAAAGTTTCGTAGGGTCCTATATTGTTCCAGGCCTCGAGACCTCTTGACTTAGTTTGTTTTTCTTTTAGCAAATCTAATCGCTGTCGAAAATCCTGCGTTTCCTGATCAGAAGGACGTCTTTCGAAACCTTGGTTGTCTATGAAGAGATCAACATCCCGACGCCACTTTTTATAATATTGAGTGTAAGTTGTTTTTGCATCCGGATTCAATCTTCTCCAAAGGCGGTATTCATCATCGACCTGCCAAACATTTGGATGATCTGAATACATCAGAATGGCCCATTCGGGCAATGTTTCGCCTCTGACCGGAGCTACTTTGTAAAGAGGTTGAGCGGACAAAGAAGTGATAGAGACGATGCAAATGCTGATAAGAATGAATTTCATAAATCTTTATTGAAGTTGTAAAGGTATTGACTTTAGAAGGAGAATAATTAATGCGAAAGCCACTATTTTATTGAATCGCCAAAAAGATTTGTTACCTTTAGTAAAGGCTTAAATCCTATCCCGTGAAATCAATTTGCCTTAGCATGATGCTATTCGTGCATTTGTGTACTGCGCTCAGTCAATTTTCAATAAGTAACTACAATACTTCAAATTCCGGATTGCCAAACAATAATTTGTTTTGCGTCACTATTGATAAGGACGATAATGCCTGGTTTGGGGCTTATGATTATCCAGAGGGGAATGGTGGAATCATACGATTTGATGGTACCTCGTGGAATATTCTCAAACTAGAAAAAGACTCTATTCATGCACACATCAATAACATTTCTGAAATTTTATTTGCTCCCAATAATGATATGTGGACATATAGTTATTCAAATCAAGAATGTCTGATCACAAAATGGGATAATAATGGCTATATCGATGTTTCACCTTCCACCCACCTTTTTGGAACAGATGGGATTTCTTTTAATCACAGCATATTTTTTATTGATTGGTGGACTGGCCTGTATGAATACAATTATGATAGTCTGAAATGGATTTTTCATAACAATTTTCCTATCGAATCTCCATACAATGCTATTTCCGCCTTTAATGTTGATTCTTCAGGTATATATTGGATTGGGATTAGTAATAAAAATATGCTGCTTTACAAGGATACGATCATCTCTAAAATTGAATTATTTCCGGAATTGCTTCCAAAATTTAAAACATATTATGACTTTCATTCAACAGCATTTTCAAAGGATGGATCAGTTTGGTTTGGTACTAGTGTTGGTCTAGTACACTGGTTTGAAAAAGATAATTACGTCAAATATGATACTACCAATTCTAATATCCTCTCGAATGATATTGATCAGGTTAAAATAGATAAGCGAGGGTATGTTTGGATTCTTACACGTGATCGTGGACTCGCGGTCTGGGATGGAGATAATTTTATCATATTTAACAAAGATAACTCAGTTATTGGAAGTAATGAGATCAGGGACATCGCAGAAGATAGTGAGGGAAATATTTGGATAGCTACATGGAAAGGCGGAGTGTCGAAATTTACCTATAATCCTACTTCTGTTAATTCCCTCCAATCGAATCAATATACTCTTAATGTATTTCCAAATCCTATTATAGTTAATGGTGAATTGACTATTAATCATGATGCCGATCACGACTTCAAATCATTTAGCTTTTGGTCAACAGACGGTGTATTGATCCATCAATTTGAATTGGAAAACACGACAAATACTTATCATATCAAAGACATGGGAATAACACCCGGCTTATATCTGGGAATAGCTACCGATGCGAAAGGAAATCAATTCACTACAAAGATCGTTGTAGTCGATTAACTTTGTCTTTCATGGGCAAAGTATTCATCATCGGTCCTGCACATCCACTAAGAGGGGGGCTCGCTACATTCAATCACCGTCTTGCAAAGGAATTTATAGCACAGGGTGACGAGTGCTTTATTTATTCATTTTCATTGCAATATCCTTCATTTCTTTTCCCCGGAACATCACAGTATGCTACAGGTCCTGCACCTGATGATATCAAAGTGTATTCAGTGATCAATTCAGTCAATCCACTCAACTGGATTAAAATTGGAAACAGGTTGCGTAAGGAAAAGCCTGATTTGATGGTCGTTCGATACTGGATCCCGTTTATGGGACCTGCACTTGGCACGATTTTGAGAAGAGTTCGAAAAAATAAGCTGACAAAAATTGTTTGTATCGCCGATAATATCAGTCCACATGAAAAGAGGCCGGGTGATGCTTCTTTTACTAAATATTTTATTAAACCGGTGCATGCATTCATCACTATGAGTGAAAAAG
>JBDUDG010000019.1:0-21180 GCA_040003045.1 Saprospiraceae bacterium
CGAACGCTGCAGGCAGGCGACCTCCCTAAAATTAAAATATTGGACCTGATCAGAGTTTTTCCTTTCGGAACATCTCAAATTGATGATATTCCTGGATTGGCAAATAAGATTCAGCAAATGGGCCTCTCTTCCAATTCATCAAATGGTTCACCTGGTTTACCACAGTCCTTTTGTTCCAAATTTCTATACGTGATGAAACCTGATACACTTATTCCTTACGATTCATATGTGTTAAGATCTCTTCAGAAGCGAACAGGGCAATCGCTTAAAACTCTGGAGATGTATTATAGCACTGCCGATCAGTTCAGGCAACAATATTTTCATGAAAAAAGTGAGGAAGTCAAAAAGATCAGGCTAAAAACCGATCCGGAATTTCGAAAACATCTTGCCTCTTTAAATATGGAGGTAGAAAAGGTGTTGAGTTGGAAATTAACGGACAAATATTTGTGGTGTGAGGAGTATGTCAGGAGGTCGAAAGCAGTTGGTCGAAAAGTGATTTGATTTCTTGGCATTTTGTCGCATTCAATGTCTAAATTGCCTTAATAACCCACTCTTACATTCAATTTTGAACGATATTTGTGGGAGAATAGGTGAAGAGAGAAGAGAGAAAAATGTGACAATGTGGTAATGTGGAAATATTGTAGTGCAACGAAGAAATCCAAAATCGTAAATCCAAAATCCAAAATCTTTTCTTATGTCTAATGTTTCAATTTATCTAAATTTCCAGGGTAACACCGAGGAGGCATTCAACTTTTACAAATCAGTATTCGGAACTGAATTTGAAGGTGGAATTATCTACAATCGAGATGTCCCACCGATGCCGGGTATGCCTGAAATTCCGGCGAATGAAAAAAATATGGTCATGCATGTTTCGCTTCCAATTTTGGGAGGCATCAGGATCATGGGCACTGATATGCTCCAATCTATGGGCCATAAGCTGATCATTGGAAACAATACAACGATCAATCTCGAGCCCGATTCCAAAGAAGAAGCAGATCGCCTGTATAAAAGTCTTTCGGAAGGTGGTAGCCAATCAGTGCCACCATCAGATCAGTTCTGGGGTGCGTATTGGGGCGTATGCCTGGACAAGTTTGGAATCCGTTGGATGTTTAATTACACGTATCCTAAGTAGTCCGTAATGGGTATTGCGTAGTGCGTATTGCGTATTGCGTATTGCGTAATGTGATCATGTAATTGCACCTGGCATGTAGCATCTGACATCTACTTCGGAGGTTGTCCCCCTGGTCTCTTGGGCATCTTTAAGCTGTCGGCCGGATATTGATTCTTCAGTGTATCCATCTGAGCAGTGGCCCAATTGATGATCAGTTCGCGATCCTGATCTGTCATTCTTGCTTCAGGATGAAGGCCAAAACATGTATAAGAAGGAAGAGGCATTTTCATCTCCTTTACATTTTCGACGATGTCGCCAAAACGCTTATTCTGAAATGCTATTTTCCGCGTCGTGAATTCGGAAAAATTAAGGCTCCGTTTTCCATTCTTGACGTGATTGGCGAGCCACCAGGCTACAGGTTGCACATTGGAATACCACGGGTAATCTGTTTTATTGGAATGACAGTTATAACAGGCATCATGAAGGATACTACCTACTTCCGGGGCCATTTTATATTTCGTAGAGATATCATGCTGACTTTCGCCGGAAACGTTTTTTACGGGGCGAAAGACCTGTATCAGAAGGAAGATAGCCACAAGGCCGATGAGAATTTTCTTTAACATGGGATCAATTTACTTAAGTAATAAGAAGAGAGAAAGTGTTTAGAAAGTTTAATTCTGACATCTTTCTGTGACAGTGTTGTAGAAAGTTTAGATCAAAAAAAAGAGAGGTTACTGAAAGCAACCTCTCTTTGTGGGAGTACACGGGTTCGAACCGCGGACCCTCTGCTTGTAAGGCATAAATTAGTATTATATTATAATTTATCATGATACATCAAGAGTCTTAAAACCCTTGTATTTATTATGATTAAAGTGATTCAAATTTTGCATTGGTTTGTATAGGTTTGTATATTTGTGTCACGAATGTGTCACGAAAAATAAACAAGCAATGAGAAGGTCATTCCCTACCACAGCGATTTACTTTAACAGATGGGTTCCTAATAAAGAAGGTAAATGCCCTTTATCCCTGAAGGTTACCTACAATCGAAAAAGGCGATACTATTCAACCGAGTTTGCGTTGACTCCAGAAGAGTATGAAAAGGTTATAGTGGATAAGCCTAAAGGAGTTTTTAAGGATATTGCCAACGATCTACATAGGGAGGAGATAAAAGCTATTGAGATTATCCGACAGCTACCTATGTTCACATTTGAGTCATTTGAAAAACGATTTTTTTCAAATATGGGCGCCAACCATACACTGAAGAATGCATATGCTATGAAGATTCAGGGATTGAAAGAGAATTCGCGCTTAGGGACAGTTGTAACCTATGAATGTGGAATAGCAAGTCTTGAGAAGTTTCAACCTGGTGCAACATTCGCACATGTCCAGCAAAACTTTTTGGATAAATACGAAGCGTGGATGGCTGCCAAGGGTAACAGCAAAACCACAGTAAGTATCTATGTGAGAACCCTAAGAAGCATTTTTAATGATGCGATCGCAGAAGGTATGATCTCAAAAGATCTTTACCCGTTTGGTAAAAGAAAGTATGAAGTACCCTCCGGAAGAAACATTAAAAAGGCTCTTAGCATAGAGGAAATCGCTCTGATATTTAATTATCAGGCAGCACCAGGAAGCGAAGAAATGGCTCGTGATTATTGGCTGTTCCTTTATCTGGCAAATGGAATGAATGTCAAGGATATGGCCTTATTGAAATACAGCAATATTAAAGGTGAATTTATTGAATATGAAAGAGCCAAAACAAAAAATACAAAAAGAGATTATGAGCCGATTCAAGTTTATCTCCTGCCCCATCTACAGAATTTAATTGCCAAGCACGGCAATAAAAAGAAAGGGTCCGATGAATTCATCTTTCCCATCTTAGAGAAAAACCTCACTCCAGACCGGCAAAAAGAGTTGATTTCTTTGAAGGTACATGTTATCAATCATTGGATGAAAGCAATTGCTAAAAACCTTGGCATTGAGAAGCAAGTCACGACATATTTTGCACGCCATTCTTTCGCGACGGTGCTGAAACGCAGTGGACTTAGCAAGGAGTTCATTGGTGATTCTTTGGGTCACAGTAGTAATTCAACCACGGAACGATATTTAGGCAGTTTTGAGGATAGTCGGAAGAAGGACGCTGCACAAACATTATTAGATTTTTCTGCGAATAAACATATTTCACCAGACAGGAAAGAACTTGCCACTTAATTAACCGATGATTTATACAGGTTATTGAATACAAACCAACTAAATGAAAACAAGAAAAAATGGAGATCCGCAACCACAGGGTCAGGACTTTTTATCAAAAGTTGAAGTAGGGATTATACTTGAAGAACCTGAGAGAATAAAATACTTTGAAAATCTAATTAAAAACACTACAAAGCGTGATGAGGTCCGCGAGCTGCAGATTATTCTAAAGCGAATAAAGATCATAGTCAAACATGTTGATGGTTTCGTTCCTCAATTGAATACCAAATTTCAAAATTTCATTCTACAAAGTTTTTATCATAGGCTTACAGAGAAATACTTCATTGAATATTTAAGAGATCAAAAGAGACGATCAGACATTTTAAGTATTGATATTAAAAAGGATATGGATAGTTTGCCCATAGACAATTATGGTCCTTTCAATGGATTTAAACAATTATATCTAGCGTATGACTTTAACCTTCGATTGAGCCAATGGCTTATTGAGATTATTGACAGATTTACCAGGGAAAAGTCATTTTGGGTACAACTTCAGGATAAAAAAATTAGACTAACAAATGAAATGGTTGCAGGCTTCTGTAAACTTGTCAATGATAGCACACTGCCATTTAAGAATGAGGGAAATGCAAAATTATTTTGTCCAATGATATGTGATATGTACAAATTACCGTACAAGGAAAGAGTGAGAATGGCCTATTACCAGCCCGTTACTGTCTCATTAGCGACCAAGATTGAAAAAGCAATACTGCCCAATATTCCAGCACCAGACCGCGAGGAGATCCAGAAAGTAATTGACTCATTATCAGGGCAAAAATAAGGCTTGTACATTTTTAAATGTACACTCTGAAAAGTGTACATCAAACTGTACATGACCCCTCAATGGCTACATCTTTGGGCTAATCAAAAGCACAAATCTGATGCAGTCTATTACTATAACCCAGGTCAATATTCATGAGCTTGAGTCAATAATTGAAGGAGCCGTGCGCAATGCACTAAAAACTAAAGAGGGCACGCAAGCAACAATCTCTGATGGCGATTTACTCACTGTTCCACAAGCCGCAGAATTACTACACTTGTCAGTACCAACAATCTATGGCCTTATCCATAGAAGAGAAATTAGCTCCTTAAAACGTGCCCGTCGCGTATACTTCAAAAAGGAAGATCTAATCCAATATCTGGAAGATGGCAGAAGGAATGCCCAGGATACATTGGGGCATGGGAGAATTTCATCAACTAAAGCTTACAAAAAATCAGAAAGATCATGACAACTCACAACATTACACCAGCCGAAACCACCACAGTAAAAGGCAAAACCAAGAAGGCCAAATCCTCACGGAAAACCACTTGGTCCAGTGAACCCGAACTCGACGAATCTGGTAACATGGAGGTCATTGACATAGATACCATAACCTGGTCCGCCATAGATACTGCGTTTTTCAATACTGTTGCCAAAATGTACCCGACACTATATGCCAATCTATGCATCCACCGCACTCCATCGGGAGGAGACCAGATACAGAGCTTGGAGCAAGAGAGAATAAGTACCATTTCCGAGATGGAAGCAAAGGAAGAATCAATTTCACGAACGAACAAAAAAGGAAAGAAATCATGACAACAAACAACATTACACCGAATCTACCAGAAGATACATCCGAGAAGCTGTGGCGTGCCGTAGAAGGTTACACCACCATGGGGCTCTCCGTGATGTGGGGATATGCCGAAGACACCATCATAAAGGGCAGGGTAAAAAAAGCCAAGTCACCAGTGTCTTCCACTTGGTCCAGCGAGCCGGAGTTCACCCTCTCCCTTGACACCCTCTCCAAGACAATGGTTACCAACGCAACAACTAGACTAGCACCCATCATCATCTGCGGTGCCGGATCAGGAAACCTGGAGGCCATTGACATAGATACCAAGTTCTGGCCTGACATAGCCACCAAGTATTTCAATGCCATTGCCGAAACATATCCATCCGTCTGGGTACGCCTGCGCATCCACCAAACCCCTTCGAAAGGATTCCATATTTTATATAGGCTTTTAGAGCTGATCAAAGAAGGGAACCAAAAATTAGCCTACCCTGCAGACGGCAAAGAGGCAGGTATAGAAACCCGTTGCCACGGTGGTTATATAATGGCACCTCCGGGTATGGGATACACCGTCTATCGTGATGTACCCATTCCAACAATAACAAGAGAGGAGCGTGATGCCCTATACGCACTGGCCAGACTCTACAACCAAAAGAAAAAACCGGTAGCCGTACCAAGCCAGAAGAAATACGAAAGCACCTACGACCAAAATCCCTTCCAACACTTCAACTCCTCACCGGAAGCAGAGCAGGTACTCACCAATAACGGGTGGGTAATAGACAGCGAGAACACACAATGGGTTCACTACACTAGACCAGGCAAGGACCATGGTGTATCAGCATCCTTCCATAAGGAAAGCCGGTTCTACCACATCTTCACAACCTCCACAGAGTTCGATGGTGACAAAACATACGACCCTGCAGCTGTCCTAAGCATCCTCCAGTTCAATAACGACAACAAAAAGCTGTTTGCCTATCTAACCGGCAAGGGTTTTGGCAAGCACAATCCAGCTTATGAGGCTAAGTTCATAAAGAAAATAGTCCAGACAGGTCGACCGCTACCTAAAAACTTCTCCGAAGAAGCACAAGAGCAGCTAAAAATAGCTACCGAAGATAGAAACGAGCGGTATCCACACGGAATCTTCTGGGAATATAGCATAACAAACGATTCCTACGGCATTCAACGTCAGCTACTTGCACAATTTATGGTTACCATAGGCATGCGAGTCCATAAAGGAGAGGCTTGCATCATTGAAGGACAGTTTATACGTAAATTAAAGGAGGACAAAAAAGAGAATGGTGCCCGTGAGGCCTATAACCTATTACACTCATGGATACGTGAGGAAGAACAGGAGACTTACCTACGTATCACCCACACTTTCAGTCAGTTCTGGCAATCATCAGGTGAGTTTATGGTCAGTTTGCTTCCGGAAATTGACAAAAGATTGATCTTAAAGTCAAATTCAAAGGTTTCCTATAAGTTTTTCAAGAATGGAATATTGGAAATCACCGCGGATCGAAAAGAGATTTATCCGTTTGTAGATAGAACAGGAAGTTTAATTTGGAAGGACCAGGTGATCGATAGGGAATTTAAGTATGTGGGTGCAGAGGAGCAGCGGAAAAGTATGTATGGGGATTTCATAAGGAAGGCGTTAGAAGGGGATCCGATGTATGTTAGGCTGTGTATAGGGTGGTTATGCTGTGGGTATAAGGTAGATGGTGAGGATTATTTATTATCACTGGAGGAGCCAATGGATACGAGTAAAGGCGGAGGGACCGGAAAGGGATTGTTCATGAAGATATTAAGACAGTGGATGAGTGTGCTGATAACGAATGGTGAAAGTGTATCGCGGGATGTGGATCAATTGATACAGAACTGGAATGATGAGGAGATAGATTTTCTTGATGAAGTACCAAAAGGGTTTGATTTAGGTAAGTTGAAACACATAATAACTGAGGATAGTCAGAAGAAGGTATTGTATAAGAACATCTATAATATAGCCGCTGCTGATATGCCGAAGTTCGTGATCAGCGGACAGTGGGTAATAATAACAAAAGAGGATGGAGCTATAGCGAGGCGGGTACGGAAGCTAGCGTTCAGTGGGTATTTTAATGGTAGACATGGGGTTAGGGATGAATATGGGGGAATATGGCCAGGGATTTGGAAGGAGAGTGATTGGGATGGGTATTACAGTATGCTGGCTGATTGTGTGAAGGAATATAAGCAGGTGAATGCTTTGCCAATGGTAGAGAATAAGGGATTGTGGTTGAAGGAATGGGATGCCAGGTTTAGCAGCGGGGATAGTTGGTTTAGGGAGGCAATAGAGGAGAATTGGGAATCATGGATCGGGAAGGATGTTGCTGCTGAATATATCCGGAAGTGGTATGATGAGTTGTGCGAGCTTAAAGGGATACCAAATCAATGGCGGATGAAGACGTTAAAAAGGATACATGGGGCTATTAAGGAGTATGGGGAGAAGATGAGCATGTATGAATATGAATATGGGATTAATCGAAAGACCGTAGGGAATCGGGAGATGTTAGTGAGGGTGACACGGATGGATGTTGATGAATAGACAGACAGGCACCAGGAATTTAGGCAGTCACTAGGAAGGCATTAGATTAAAGTGACTGTCTAAATTTACAAACTGTTTAGGGCTGATTTTGATATTTTTATATGCAGATTATTCATATTGGGCAGGCAGGACAGACATATTATGGAAAATTCTATAGAGAAAAAAGGTAGTATAGAGAGTATAAAATATCTTGTTATGCTTTACGCAATCGTGTACCAAATTGTGCAGTTTGTCTGTAGTTTATAACAATAGGGAAATGGCTGTCCTGCCTGTCCCAATTAGGCACTGGATGTATGAGTTTTTTATAATAGCTATCCATAATTTGTATTCTATTATCCGTGCAGGTAGTGTGCAGATGGGTTGCTGTTTGCTTAAAATCTTAGTTACCCTTTCCGCACATATATTGGCAGTTTGCTATACTTAATATGGCTGTATTGGCTTGCCCTATGGACTGAGTGCAACAAATAAATAGCACACCTATACTGACGGCGATTGTTTTCATTGTTTCCTGGTTGAAGTATGCAATCCATTTTTCTGACTGGTGATCAGAGCCTGGACAAATAAAATAATTTATGTTTCAAAATTGGAGGATATATATTAAATTTCCCTATCTGTAAAGTGAATAAGATTGATAATCAATATGTTATGACTTATGAGGTACAAATGGGGTACAGCTTGTATACGGTTTTTAAACTAAATTACAAACTATTGTTTCGTTTGTTTCGTTTAGCATGTATATTTGAATTATAAAAACCTTGCGTCATGAGTGCTGTATTAGAAAGAACAACAAAAAGAGAGCAGATTATTGCCAAAGAGAGCTTGTCACAAATTGATAGGATCGCTGCCCTTGTTTCTGACTCCTATGAACCGGTTAAAGTTCAGGTAAGTAATCATGAAGTGGTAAATCTTCGGCTGCCCGCAAAGGTAGTAAGGGTAATTAAGTCAATTCTTAATCTAATGGCTGAGGGGAAAGCATTTTCAGTTATACCCGAAGAGTCTGAACTTAGCACCAAGCAAGCGGCCGATATACTCAATGTGTCTCGCCCCCACCTGGTCAAACTGCTAGAGGCAGGCGAAATACCATTCCGAAAGACAGGATCACACAGAAGAGTATTACTTCAGGACCTGATGGTTTATATCGGGACTATTAACGAGAGAAGGGAGAGAATTTTGCAAGAGCTTGCGAATGAAGCTCAACAATTAGGACTAGGCTATTGATGATAAATGCTGCATTCAAATAGATTTACCGCCATTTTGGATGCATGCGTCCTTTATCCGGCACCTTTACGGGATTTACTATTGAGCCTCGCACAATCCAATCTATTCAAACCTAAATGGACTGAATGTATACAGGAAGAATGGGTCTCAAATCTTTTAGAAGAGAGACCTGAATTGTCACCAGACAGAATTCTAAGAACTGTTAATTTGATGAATGAAGGTTTTGAGGATTCCTTAGTTTTAAATTATGAAGAGATTATCCCATCACTCAACCTGCCGGACCCAAATGATAACCATGTTTTAGCTGCTGCGATCCGGTGTAATGCAGATGTGATCGTTACCGCAAACCTAAAAGACTTCCCATCTGATTATCTTTCAAGTTATGATATTGAAGTCCAATCACCTGATCAATTCATTTATCATCTAATTGAGCTGGATAATAGAGCTGCATTGGAGGCCTTAGTTGCTCAATCGCAAAGACTAAAAAATCCACCCCAATCGCTTACAGACATCTTAGCTACTTTAGAAAATAATGGACTAACCGAATCGGTTAAATTATTTAGAACTTTAATCTAGGATGACTTGATCCTTTGTCGATCAAGCAAATACTTGCACGCCTTACTCTATATCTCAAACTTGAGTAATCATATTTGAGGTGGCAGAGTTGGTCGATTGCGCCCGGCTTAGGATTGGGTGCACCTGTAAAAGGGTGTCAAGGGTTCGAATCCCTTCCTCACCGCTGTCAAGGCTCCATCGTAATTGGTGGGGCCTTTTTAATTTCTAAAGATTATCTGAAATGTTTGCTATTTTAGAACTGTTTTCAACTGGTGAACTTGGGACCAGTTCCTACCGTTGGGTAAAGACAGGTCCTATTAAATTATACCCACAGCAACAACGGCTTGTTTGTGTTCCTCGTTAATGGGGACATTGCTCCCCGTCGGGTAGGATTTGTGCCATTTATGTTACTCCCAATATGAAAAATTTCATTCCACTAATTGTTTTTCTCATTTTTTCAAGCCAACTAATTTCTCAAGTTGACTGCGCTGACCTGGTTAGAGCTGTTGATGAATTCACAGGCGACACTACAATTAATACACCAAATTCAACTTACGGTGAGATATTCAAAATAATTAACGGTGAAACTATTAAATATTACCTCCATTTGAAAAAGAACCACTACGACTTAACTTATACCGGTTCGGGAGCAATCGTGATATTTACTGATGGGTCAAAGTGGGAGAGTCACGATAAAATCTACGTCAAACCTGCAGTAGATCATGGATGGAGATACACTACTCTCATTGAGTTGAATAAAGATGATCTAAAACAGTTTTCAACAAAGCCAATCAAAAAGTTTAGGCTCTACATTTATGACAGCGAAATTGAATTATCTGAAGGAGATAAATTGATGGAATATACCAAATGTCTATTGTCATCTAAGTGATGGCAGCTATTTGTTAGGAACTGTTGTCTCCTAATTACTTTATTATGAATGCAACAAAATCATTTAAGACAAAAGCCAAAAATCGAATACTTGGCTTCCTCCATAATTCATTTTCTGATTACAAGGCAGCCAGGTTGTTATTTCTCAATGGACATGATGTACAGGCTTGCTTCATGGCTAACACATCAATAGAAAAACTATTGAAGGCCAGATTAGCGTTCGACGACATAGAATTTAAAAAGAACCATGATTGCAATAAGCTGCTTACACTTGTCGAAGAGGTAAGTGAGTTCATTAAGGGCAAGATCAACAGAGAATTCCTTAAGGCTCTTCTTAATATTTACTTAGGCCGGTATCTGAGTGATCAAAAGCCTGGGTATAACTACACTATAGTTTCAAGAAAATTTCTTGCAGAGCTCGATTACACTTATGATACTATAGCCCATTCATTGGTATTCCCCAATCAAAATCAAATGAATTTGTATTCGAGTGAGACAAATGATCCGCTCATTCTGGCTCACAATTACCTACTGAATGGAATCGACAAAACAAGCTTCTGCGAACGGCTTGATCGTGTTATTGAATACAGAATCATGCCTAACTATGAAGACCTCCTTATGGATTACCCTACTTTGAAATCCAAAAATGATGGAAAATTTATGTACGAATCGATAATTATGGATAGCACCATGAATGCCGCAACAACAACCCATGAGCCGGATTTAACAGGCCTTAGTTTGTAGTTATAAAATTGGTGTTAATGGCGAAACGTTTAAAATTCTCCCATCGTTTCCCTAGGATTCTCACATCTTACCCAGTCTATTCTACATTTGAATCCTTCTTTTCATAAGGTTCTATGATAGCCCTGAGCATTCTTTTCCAGATCTGACCGGCCTCTGCCATATCTGAAGCCATAACCCCATCATTGACCTCCCAGGTCTTCCCATTCTCAGAATATGAGCCAGGATATCTAGTGAGCTGAGCCGTACAGTTGAACCACATAGTTAAATTGAATATAACATTAAAATCAGTTTATCCCCTTCCACCAACTTCACTAAACTACCGGTAAATTTATTTTAGTGCCTACTCAGGCAATTGCCACTTTCAATGCCTGCAGTTTTCTGAACCTTTCATTTGAAATAGTAATCAGGTCCATCTCTTTAACTTTACTATCTCCAAGGATATTGAGATTCTTCAATCTAATAGCTGTCCCGGCCATGCATACCATGATCATACCCTTGAGGGTTCCAAGCTCAGCGTAATCGATGTCAGTTGCAATCACAGCATTGGCCCCCATATCAAGAGCTCTTTTTCTCAAAAGTGAAAAGCAGAAATTCTCACCTCCCTTTAATTTATTTGACAATGCCACTGATTGAGTACCGAAGAAATCGTCAACGGCCGATGAGCCTTCTGTAAAAATTCCGGTCCCGGATACCGATTGAGCAGTCACCATCCCGATGATATCATATTCCCAACCTAGCGGAAGGTGAGTAGATACAACTGGCATGATGTCAAGGTTAGATTTTATCGTATCATTCAGAGACTCCATTTCAGATTTCATCTTAAGCTTCGATGAGTCTAGCAAAGTGTTCCCGCATTTCTGGCAATAGACTGGTTTAGGATCACTGGAATACAGGTGAATGATTTCAGTCCTCGCTTCATTGAAAATCAAATTTCCAAACATCAAGGTTTCTTTCACTTTTGTTCCACAGTTCGGGCACTCAGAGTAAATTGTCATAAGGGGATATATTGAATGATAAAAATGATAAAGTACATGCAACGTTATAAACTTACTTCAGGGTTAATTAAACCGAATATGAATGGCTTTTCTAAAGTACCCGTCATTTGATCACTTTGAATTCCCTCCATACCAGGCGAAACCGAAACCCTTTACTTTCCAATTCAAGTTTTCTCTTTTCAATCTCAGTGTCGAGGTTCTTTATCGCTTCAGTGTCATTCTGACATTCCAGGCTTGTTACAAATGTTTCTTCCTTCGCCTCTTTGTCTGAGGATCCGGACCAGCGCATGAAATTGAAGGAGATGGAATACTTATTCATGTTTAACCTCTTCAAGAGCTTCATTTTCTTGCCTTCTCATCAAATAATGATACACACTTTGAGATCCTTCTGCATAAGCATAGGCCTGGACAAAATCATATCCATTTTTACACATGAAATTGAGCGCATCTATCATTGAGTTTAATATGATTGGCTTATTGTCTTTATCCCTTAGCTGCATATCTTTAAAATTCCATACCTTATTAACCTGCCCAAAATCGATTTCAATTAAAACTTTATTTGTAAGTGGTTTGCGTGTTCCGACTATTTCCACATACTGAGCCGTGAAATCTTTTAAGGGTATATCATTGACAGTTTGAGAGAATCCAGATCTGCAGATAATAAGCGCACTCCGATGGCGCATCAATGCGATATAATAGTGCGAGAGCAAGATGAAATTAAATTTTGGGAAGAATGAACCTTGGTCCTATATTGTAACGGGTAAATATAGGTAGCTGACATTCCTAAATATAAGGCCAGACTAACCCAAATTGTACAAGGGTAATAATTAAAAAATGAAATTTAAATTTCTTAATGCCCGTAATTGTCATGCACTATTGCCTCCATCAAATGGATTACCGCTTCTCCATCAGCTGGATAATTGCCTGAAAGGGATTAACGAAAAGAGTGGTGGATTAATTGAAGCCTTAATTAAGCAGAATGAAAAAACGATTGGACGGTCTCCCGGATCGATACGACTCATCAACTCACCATTTGAAATAGCCCAAAATGGCAATATCCCAAGTGGAACAGTCCACACACAAGCAATTCAGCGCAACTGGCCAAGACCAGCACTCTTTCATAGTGTACAGTTCTACGAAAATCAAATAACTTGGAAGGCAATTGTCCCATTGCAGTTTTTGTTGAAGGGATGGGGAGATGCAAACTTTGGATATCAATGTTATATCCAAGCTGTCTCGCACAATATGAATCAAGTAGAAGACTTTTCAGACTTTAAAAAGCTCCAGGAACGCGATTCGGATAGCTTTTACTATGTAGGCATTACCGGTCGAGATTGGTTGCTTCGATTAAAAGAGCATGTAGATGAAATGCGTCGAGGCAGTAATAGAAGGTTTCATGCAGCATGGCGCGAAAGTATGGGAATGAAACATGTCCTATTTACCTCATCACTAATGGACGTCAACCAAACATTTGAGGGAGCGATGAACTGGGAAGAAAGTAATGTTGATAGTGTCGCGTATGGACCAAACGGTCTTAATATGATTCCTGGTGGTTTTAAAGGTCTTAAATATCTTCATAAACTTCGAATCACCAATAGTGTGAATATTGACCTAGAGGAAAGAGAGAAGGCTATCGCAGAGTATATCAGACAAAACCCACGAAAAGGGATACCAAATCCATTTATATCTAAACTTTGGGAGGATGATGAGTATTATCTCAAGGTTATTGAAGCAAGACCAAAGACTTTATCGCCAGACCAGGTTAGAATGATTCGGGAGTTAAACAAATTTGGGCGATCCGTTTCAGAAATTGTTACAGAGGTAGGTGCTCTAAATGACACTCAAGTAAAAGGTGTCATTATGGGCAAAACCTACACACGGATTATATAAAAATAGTCATTCAGAATATAAGGTCTGATATTGTTAGCACCAAAACCCTAATCTCCACCCTCTCCTACTATTCCGTATTTTACCCCATCATTCCCTCTAAATAAACAATGGACAAAAAGTCCCTCTCAGAACGAGATATCTGCACCAAATTTATCACCCCTGCTATTGAAAAGTCAGGATGGGATAAACAAATGCAACTATTAGAGGAAGTCTACTTCACTGATGGCAAAATCTATGTCCGGGGTAGAATGACAGCCAGAGGAAAGGCAAAACGAGCCGACTACATTCTTTACTACAAACCAAATATTCCGATTGCTATTATTGAAGCCAAGGACAATAACCACTCGATCCGCGCAGGGATTCAACAGGCATTAGACTACGCGACCATTCTGGATATCCCCTGTGTCTTCAGCAGCAATGGAGATGGCTTCCTCTTTCATGATAGATCTGTATCAGATGACCTGATTGAATCGGAACTAGACATTGACAGTTTTCCTACTCCCAACCAACTGTGGGAGAAATACCTCAGGTATAAAGGCATTGTTACCCAAAAAGCAGAAAGAATCGTTGCTCAGGATTATTATTTCGATGGCTCTGATCGAAAACCCAGGTATTATCAACAAATTGCAATTAACAGAACGGTCGAGGCTATTGCCAATGGACAAAACAGGATTTTGTTAGTGATGGCTACGGGCACAGGAAAGACGTATACCGCATTCCAGATTATTCATCGGCTTTGGAAAAGCGGGACAAAAAAGCGAATCCTGTTTTTAGCTGATCGAAATGCCTTGATTGATCAGGCCAGACGCGGCGACTTCAAACATTTCAAGGATAAAATGACCGTAGTCAAACATCGCATGGTGGACAAGAGCTACGAAATCTATCTGTCTTTATACCAGGGCCTGACCGGAAATGAAGAAGACAAGAATATTTACAAGCAATTCAGTCCTGAATTTTTTGACCTGATCGTAATCGATGAGTGCCATCGCGGAAGTGCCAGGGAGGACAGCTCCTGGAGAGAAATATTACAATACTTCAAAAAAGCAACGCAAATCGGCCTGACCGCTACTCCGAGGGAAACAAACACAATAAGCAATATTGAATATTTCCTCGACCCCATTTACACATACTCGTTGAAGCAGGGAATTGATGATGGTTTTCTTGCACCTTACCGCGTGATTCGGGTTGGACTAAATGTAGATCTTGAAGGCTATCGACCCGAAAGAGGTAAATTAGATAAAGACGGAAATCCGATTGAAGACAGAATCTACAACCGCAAAGATTTTGATAAGTCTTTTGTAATAGATGACCGCACCGACATTGTGGCTAAAAAGATCACCGAGTTTTTAAAAGGGTATGATCGCTTTGCAAAAACCATTGTTTTTTGCACAGACATTGATCATGCCGAACGAATGCGCTCAGCCTTGCAACGGCATAACGCGGACCTCACTGCTATCAATCATAAATATGTGATGCAGATTACCGGTGATAATGATGAAGGCAAACGTGAATTGGACAATTTTACCAATCCGGAAGAAAGATATCCTGTTATTGCAACCACTTCTGAGTTAATGACTACCGGGATCGATGCTCAGACCTGCAAATTGATTGTTCTGGATTGCAATATCGCCAGTATGACCAAGTTCAAACAAATCATTGGCAGAGGCACAAGGATAAATGTGGATTTTGATAAACTCTATTTCACTATTCTTGATTTCAGAAACGCAACAGATTTATTTGCTGATCCTGATTTTGATGGCGAACCCATACGCATAAAACCTGTGTCGGAAGAAAACGATTTAGGTGGCATCATTGACGAAGAAGAGAACAACACTAATCCAATCATAGATGAGGAAAGTGGTGACGAAATAAAAATGGTAAAGCCTCAAATCCGATATCCTTCATCTGAGACAACAGGATTCTTATCAAAGGACCCAAGACGCAAAGTATATGTCAACGGGGTGGATGTTTCTGTTTTGATAAGTCGTGAATTGTACTTTGATCAGCAAGGCAGGCCCATTACAGTCAGCTTAAAAGACCACACAAAAGAAATCATAAAAGGCCAGTTTGCTTCATTGGATGATTTTATTAAAAGGTGGAATAGTACCGATCGCAAAGAAGCTATTATAAGAGAGCTTCAAGACCAGGGTGTAATGGTCGAAGCATTAATGGACGCAGTTGACAAGCAAGTTGACTTGTTTGACCTGATATGTCATATAGCCTACGACCAGCCGCCATTAACCAGGAAAGAAAGAGCCAACAATGTCAAAAAGCGGAACTACTTTGCGAAGTACGGTGAGCAAAGCCGAAAAGTATTGGAAGCCCTCTTAGACAAATACGCCGACGAAGGCATTGAAAACATTGAGAACATGGAAGTACTGAAAGTGAAGCCGCTTAATGAGTTAGGCTCCCCCATGGAAATCATCAGTGAATTTGGAAGCAAAGAGAAGTATCTCGCAGCGATAAAAGAATTAGAAACGGAATTGTATAAAACAGCATGAGCAACCTATCCGGCATCATAAAATCCATCCGTAATGATATGCGTGAAGATCGTGGCGTCAGCGGTGATGGCCAGCGTATTGAGCAACTGGCATGGATGCTTTTTCTGAAAATATTCGATGACAAGGACAAGGAGCTTGAACTTATGGATGACAGCTACAAGTCTCCGATCCCTAAAAAGTTCAGATGGCGTAACTGGGCAGCAGATGATGAGGGCATGACAGGTGATGCAATGCTCAATTTCGTAGACCAGGATCTTTTTCCAACACTTAGAAATTTGTCCGCCCGAGATCCCCGAGCATACATGGTTCGTGAAGTATTTGAGGGAAACAACAATTATATGAAAAGCGGTATCAACATTCGGAAAGTGTTGAACCGGCTCAATGCTATCGATTTCAATAAAGCATCTGAACGACATCTGTTTGGTGAACTTTATGAGACAATCCTGCAGGAACTACAGAACGCAGGTGACTATGGTGAATTTTATACTCCCAGGGCAATCACCAATTTCATTGTGAGCATTATCGACCCTAAACTCGGGGAAAAAATCCTGGATCCTGCATGTGGTACAGGTGGATTTCTAACTTGTGCCATCGAACATCTAAAGAAACAGACCAAGAATGTAACTCAGCGTAAAACTATCCAGGAAAATATACATGGCTGGGAGTGGAAGCCCCTACCTTATGTATTGGCCACAACTAACTTAATACTTCATGATGTTGAGCTACCTGACATAACATATCGGGATGCACTTGATAAACCACTTTCAGAGTATCGGGAGAGGGATCGTGTAGATATTATCATTGCGAATCCCCCTTTCGGTGGCACGGTGGCAAATAATAATGAAAACAATTTTCCTTCAAATTATCGTACCAAAGAAAGTGCCGATCTGTTTCTCATCCTGATGATTAATTTGCTTAAACAAGGAGGAAGAGCCGGTATTGTTTTGCCTGATGGCAGTTTAACAGGTGATGGGATCAAACAACGAGTAAGGCAACGCCTGTTGGAAGAATGCAATCTGCACACCATTATCCGATTGCCAAATTCTGTTTTTCAACCTTATGCGACTGTAGCAACTAATTTGTTGTTTTTCGATAAAGGGAAGCCTACAAAGGACGTTTGGTATTATGAGCATCGAATGCCAGAAGGTGTAAAAGCATACAACAAAACAAAACCAATAAGAATAGAAGAATTTGAGCCCATAAAAAAATGGTGGAAGAAACGAAGTGAAAGTGATATTAGTTGGAAAGTGCCAATTGCTAAAATCAAGGAGCGAGGTTACGACCTCGATATAAAAAATCCAACTAAACAAGAGGAGATTCATGAATTTACAAGCGTTGAATTGATGCAGTTGATGGAAAATAGTTTTGTCAAAAGCAATCAGTTATTGCAAGTGCTAAAAGTGGCGGTAAAATGAAACTAGCTAAAATTGGAGATTTTTTAAAAAGAAGTAAAATCCCATTAGATATTGAAGATAGCAAGGAATACAATCGAGTAACTATCCGTATAAATCACAATGGTGTTTCTTTAAGAGACAGAGAATTAGGCAAGAAAATAGGAACTAAAAAACAATTCATTTTAAAAGAGGGACAATTTATACTTTCAAAAATTGATGCCCGATATGGTGCATTTGGTATTGCCCCAAAGGAGGTTGATGGAGCAATAATAACAGGAAATTTTTGGGCTTACAATGTTGATAAAAAGAAAGTAAATATTGATTGGTTCAATCAATTTACAAATTCACCAGTTTTTTATGAAGTTTGTGAAAGAGCAAGTTCAGGGATTACACATCGAAAATATTTAAATGAATCGTTTTTCCTCAATTATGAAATTTTACTTCCTAAAGTAGATGAACAATTGAATCAAATTGAAATTATAACGAATTATAAAATAAATTTTAACAAACTGACTTTCGAGCTTAGCCACCAACTAGATTTAGTAAAACAACTCCGTCAATCCTTTTTAAGAGAAGCAATGCAAGGGCTTTTAATAAAGCAGGATAAAAAGGATGGACATGCAAGTGATTTGCTCAAAAAGATAAAAGCTGATAAAGCCAAGTTTGGAAAAAAAGAAAAACCCCTAGCTGAGATAAAACCAGAAGAAATTCCTTTTGATATTCCTGAGAATTGGGCTTGGTGTAGGTTAGGGATGATAGCAACCTTGATTACAGATGGCAAACATGGAGATTGTAATGATGAGCTCAATTCTGGCTATTATTTTTTGTCAGCGAAGGATATTCAGAATGGAAAATTCGTTTATGAAGGTGCTAGACAAATTACTTATAGTGATTTCTTAGAAACCCACAGGAGAACAAATTTGGAGCCAGGTGATCTATGCATAGTGAATACAGGAGCTACCATTGGAAAGACAGCATTTGCACCTAATACAGAATTAACTAGAAAAACAACATTTCAAAAGAGCGTAGCTGTAGTTAAAGTAGTAAATTCTTATACTGAGATGAAATTTATAGAATATTTTATTATTAATGAAACACCAAGACTATTAAAAACTTCAAGAGGATCTGCGATTAATAACCTTTTATTGGGCGATATGAAAAATGTGTTAGTGCCTTTCCCTCCCCTTTTAGAGCAAAAACGTATTGTAAAAAAACTAGATGAACTCATGAAACTTTGTGATGAATTGCAGGCAAGCATGCAAGCCGGCAAAGAACAGAATGAGATGTTGTTGCAAGTGGCTTTGAGAGATACATTGAGGAAGAAAAAAGCAGCGGTTTGAGCAAATGCTTAAATTTGCGCTGAAATGAGAACTGAGGGTAGCAGTAAAGGAAATATCCTGACCAGTTACAATGCAAAGATGGGTTAAAAGCTTTAGTTACCCCTTTATTTCTTCCAGAACTGATAGTAAACTCTAATTGAAAGATCAATCTTAGATTGGTTACAACGACACGATGATATATTGAAAGCTTATCCCTTTCTCGAATCAGAAGATATTGATGAATGCTTATGCAGCTTGGTGAATGATTGGAAATCACTACATTAGTACAAACAAAAAAATCTTGCGCACTTTAAAGATTATCATCTCAAGCTTGTTTTTTGTTGTTGTCTTAGCTAATGCAAGGGCTCAGCAGCTACCTCTATTCACACAGTACAGGGAATTTCAAGGCATAATCAACCCCGCTTCTATAAGCCATGATTATCTTTTTTGGTCAGGCTACACCACCTCTTTCGGCATTTCCTATCGACACCAATGGGATAAAATTAAAGGGGGACCAATCACCACAACAATTCGTGGAGAGCATATTTTCGATTTAGGTAATGCTGTCAGTCCCGTTGTTGGTGGATATATCATGAAAGATCAGACGGGACCCATAAGCTTTACAGGAGCATATGGTCGTGTGGCAATGTTACTAAGTGATGATCCTTATTTTCATGGGTTATCGCTGGGGTTCTCTGCCGGGATGGTCCAATACAGAGTGGAAACGCAGGAACTTATTGCGATTTACCCCGATGATATTTTGACATTTAATGATCAGAAAAAAGTATTTCCCGATATAGGTGTTGGCGTTTATGCCTACAAGAGAATTGAAAGCGGATTTCTTGAAGGGGATAATATGTATATAGGCTTCTCTGTTCCGCAGGTTTTTGGACTAAACTTGCTATTCAAGGAAAATGATAATCAATTTAGTATTCGTCGAACTCCGCATTTTTTTGGCGTAATAGGAATTAATAAATATATAAGTGATAAATCTTTTCTGGAAGCAGCTAGTTGGGTGAAATATGTGAAAGGAGCTCCTGTCAATGCTGACTTTAACCTTCGATATTTGATCAATGGTACGATTTGGATCGGCGGCGGATTTTCAACATCAGGACTTGGTCATTTGGAAGGAGGAATTGTCCTTGGAGATAATATAGGCTGGAAACATTTAGTAAGAATTGGCTATGGTTATGATCCCTCCTTTGCAAGCTACGGTGTGAGATTTGGAAATGTGCATGAAGTAAATATGTCGATTGTATTCGATAAAGGTTGAAAACTATTTAAGCCACTTGGCTACGCCTCCATGATGAGAACATGTTCCGCTATGATGTTGGCTGAATGAATAAGAGCCATCACCGCAAATCGCACAGGCTCCTTTCGGAATAACATTAGAATGAATTGGAGATTGCACTTCTTGATTAAAGCTATTTATATAGGATCTAGGATGATTGTTTCGGCAGCCAATATTTATAATTGAACTAGCCAGGAAAAACAGCATCAATATAATAATCTTTGTTGGCATGATACAATTAGTTTTTTTATAGATATAAAATTTCTGGATTAATAAGAGGGGCTTAGAAAAATTAAAGCCCCTCAAGGAAGTTTGTAAGAAATTATGAACGACGGATATATGTTTTATTCCCATTACTGTTGATGTAATATTGTCCTCCCTGCGGACCGGTATAAATGGTTTTTGTGGAGTAGGTATCGTATGTCGACGGAGTATAATAGGTAGGAGCCGTATAATTGTACGAAGGGCTGGTGTAGTTATTTGTTGGCACATCGTATGACTTATAAATATTGCTGCTTTTGTCGTTGTTGTCATACACATTCATCAAGCCATCTTTGTCTGTGTCTTTATAGAGATTGTTGTAGTTGGAATAACTATTTCCATAGATATCCTTGTAGGGTCTGGGCTGATAGGTATTGTAGTTTGAATAATTTTGGCTAAAGCCAATTACAACTACTAAAGAAAGTAATGAGGTAAAGAATAATTTTTTCATGATGTAAGGTTTTATAGATACTTGCCTACTCTGTTCAGTTTTCGGCGACCCTGGTTCGTTTATTTTTAATTTGGCCACACATTTTTGGGTTGTACAGTTGCTGTTTTCTGTTGTATACCCCATTGGTTGTACTGATGCGTATTTCGGTCGTGTTGACCACTTCATTTCGGTCTGTTGACCACCCCCTTTC
>JBDUDG010000194.1:0-6277 GCA_040003045.1 Saprospiraceae bacterium
CATGTTTTTTCTTCTTCTGAAAACTGAAAAAAAGTGAGATCATTAAAATATTTATCTGTGAACGTTTTGATAAATGCGATGAAAGATTCGATGTTTTCCTGAGATGCGTCAGGTTTGTAAGAAAGATTTTTAATCAGTTCAAAGGATGGCAAATCGTTATTCTTTTGTATGCCTGCAAGCACCTGGAATACCTGGCCATGGTCCAATAAATTGAGAATCGTAAAAGCGGTCGTATCTGCCGGGGTATCTCTTTTATACCTGAATTTTTCAAACTCTTCATCTGTGAAGAGCATGGGATTGACGGAGGGAATCATATATATCTGTTTTTCGAAGGACAAAATTTACCCATTTAATTAGAGGGATTGAGCGGTTAAAAAAATAGGTGAAATATGTCAATATTTACCAGAAGTATATGCCTTATATACTTTTACATGGGATTATTATCAATGCGCTTCAAGCCAATTAATCCCCGTACCCATCCCCACTTCCACCGGCACTGGCAGATTAGGGATTGCATGCTTCATTTTATCTTCCACCATTGTGCGCACTTCTTTTTCTTCCGGTTTGTAAAGATCAAACACCAATTCGTCATGCACCTGCAGCAACATCCTTGATTTTAATTTTCGATTCTTTATCTCATGATAAATATCGATCATAGCCATCTTGATCATATCAGCAGCGGAGCCCTGTATCGGTGAATTAATGGCATTACGTTCTGCCTGGCTTCGTACAGTTTGATTTTTGGAATTGATATCACGTAAATATCTGCGACGCTTCATAATCGTCTCGATATATCCATTTTCACGGGCGAAACTCACTGTATCGGTCATATATTTTTTAATGCCCGGAAATTTTGTAAAATAATTGTCGATGATCTCTTTGGATTCAGATCTTGATATGCCTAAAGTCTGACTCAGGCCAAAAGCAGACTGTCCGTACGCAAGACCAAAATTGACTGCTTTTGCACGACGACGCATTTCTTTGGTCACATCTGCCAGTGGAACACTGAAAACTTTCGAGGCCGTAGAAGCATGAATGTCCTCTCCTTTATTAAAGGCATCCATCATGCCTTCATCCTGTGTGATCGCTGCAATGATCCTCAATTCAATTTGTGAATAATCCGCTGAAAAAATGAGATAGTCCTCATTGCGTGGAATAAATGCCTTGCGTATTTCTCTTCCACGATCAGTACGAATCGGAATATTCTGCAGATTGGGATTATTGGAAGCAAGACGACCTGTTGCAGCAATGGTTTGACCGAATGTTGTATGAAGTTTTCCTGTTGCAGGATTGACCAATGCAGGTAAGGCATCTACATAAGTGGACTTCAACTTTGTAAGCTCACGATAATTGATGATGTGATCTATGATTTCATGCTTTTCACGAAGCGGTGATAGAACGTCTTCACTGGTACCATACTGCCCCGTTTTTGTTTTCGCTCCTTCATAGGGAATTTTCAAATGCTCGAATAAAATATCTCCAAGCTGTCGCGGCGAATCCAAATTAAATTCGACACCACTTAATTTGAATATATTTTCCCGGATGCCAAACAGATCTCCTCCGATCACATTGGAATACTCATTTAAAAAAGGAACATCAAGATTAATACCCTCATGTTCCATTTCTGTCAGGACGTGGATTAATGGGAATTCGATTTGCTTCACAAGATCTTCTGCATTCACATCTTTTAGCATTTTATCGGTTATGGATTTTAGCTGAAGTGTGATATCGGCATCTTCAGCAGCATACTCTTTGATCCTTTCGAGATCAATATCCTGCATCGAAAGCTGATTCTTTCCCTTTTTTCCAATAAGATCAGTTATAGGGACCGGTGTGTACCCGAGATATGCTTCTGACATTACATCCATTTTGTGACGAATGTGCGCATCAGCTACAAAGTGTGCGACCATTGTATCATAGATCGGATCAGCTACTTCAACACCATAATTGAGCAGCAGTTTCATATCAAATTTGATATTGTGACCGACTTTCAGTGCTTTTGGATTTTTAAATACTTCTTTAAAAGACTGGACTATTTTTTTAGCTTCTTCAAAATTAAGTGGTGTTGGGACATAATAGGCTTCAGCGGGATTAATAGAAAATGACATTCCTACTATTTCCATCTCGGCATCGAGACCTGTTGTCTCTGTATCAAATGCAAATTCTTTTGCCGCCAGCAATTTCTTTTTAAGTGCTTCGATCTCCTGTTCAGTGCTTACAGCATGATATGTGTGAGGTGTGTTGGTGATATTCCTGCCCTTCGAAATAGATTCACCTGATGATTCATTTGGGTCAGTGGTTTGAAATAAATCACTTTGCACTGATCCTGTAAATGTTGAATTTCCGTTTGATCCAGTGCTGACATTGATTTCATATGATTCGCCTAGGATCCGTTTGCCAAGACTTTTGAATTCTAGTTCGCTAAAGATGGAAGAAAGACGATTTGCATCAGGTTCTTCCATGATGAGTCTGTGTGGCTCGAAAAGAACCGGAGCATCAAGAAGAATGGTAGCAAGTTTTTTGGAATCAAATGCAGATTGCCTGCTTTTTTCCATTTTTTCTTTAAGGGCACCTTTCAGTTGATGAATATTTTCATAGATAGCTTCAACGGAATGATATTCATGGACCAGTTTCGATGCACCTTTCTCGCCAACACCTGCAACCCCCGGAATATTATCGACGGCATCACCCATCAGTGCAAGGATGTCAATCACCTGTTCTGGTCTGTGGATGCCATAGTTTGCAATAACTTCCTTTGGTCCCCACACTTCAGCATCACCGCCTTGTCTCGCAGGTTTGTAAATGAAAATATTTTCAGAAACGAGTTGTCCAAAATCTTTATCGGGTGTCACCATATACACTTCATAACCTTCCTTTTCCGCCATTTTTGCAAGTGTGCCGATGACATCATCAGCTTCATAGCCCGGGGCCTCAAGTATCGGAATATTGTAGGCCTCAATGATGTTCCGAATGTAAGGTTCAGAAATGCGGATATCCTCGGGAGTTTCCTGGCGATTTGCTTTATAATAGGGAAATTCCTGAACACGGATATTGGGCGATTTATGATCAAAGCAGACGGCCAGATGAGTAGGTTTACGGTTGTTGATTACGTCTTCAAGGGCGTTGACAAAACCGAACATAGCGCTGGTATTCAGGCCTTTACTATTGATGCGCGGATTCCTCAAAAAAGCATAATAGGCCCTGAATATGAGTGCATATGCGTCTAAAAGATATAAAGTTGGCTTAGCCATTCTATCAGGTTTACTATTGGAATTTGGAATGAGCTAAGGTAAAAGAAAAGGCTAAAGAAAAAGCAGAGGGCATAGAGCAGAGAGATTATTACCCGGAAGATTTTGAATGAAGGGAAGTACTCTCGATTAATAGGTATGAATTCGTGAAATTTATAGCGGAAAAGTAAAAATGTGGAAATGTGGAAATGTGGAAATGTGACAATGTATTAATGTAAGGAAGATTCACTCATTCTGAGTAAATGAAGTGGAAGAGCAGGCGTTAAGTTCATGTGAATTCGGTCAGAGACCTGGTGAAAAAAATAAAAAATATAAAAATGTGGCAATGTGGCAATGTAAAAAAGCAACTGGCCATTCCCAAATGCAAATTGGGTATGAAGTCGGTAATATGATTTCGTGAAAATGTATGAATAAAAAACGGAGACCAAAGTGCACCGGGCAGTTGGAGGATTACCTGATAGTCTTTAATTAAAGGGGAGGATTTTCTGTATTCGTGTGGATTATTTAAATTCGGTAATATTGGGCTTTAATTATATTTCAGAATGCAAGCTTCTTCAAGATTTTTTGTCCTGTTTTTATGTTTTTATTCATTGGCTTCATGCAGGATCGGTGGTGCACTTCGCGATTTTCATACCATTTCAAAAAATATTGATGACGTCAGCGCGAACATTAAGCCCGTGGATACGCTGATGATGGATGCTACATCCGGATTACTCACTGAATTGGCGAATACGGATTCCCAGACGAAGCTGGATACCATTTCAGCTCGAATCAACCGGATATTGACCCAGTATTTGAATGAGTCATTTCAGAAGCTCGATCCCGGTCCAATGGCTAGTAAATTTTCACAGGCCGCTTTGGATCCATTGCTTGCTGAAGAAACGGAAGCAAGGATGAAGCAATTAATTCACAATCTGAGTGCACAGATGAGTCATGACATCGCCATCACTATTGCCGATCTCACTTCCCCGCGCAACAGAGATAAATTAAATGGCCTGCTCATGTCCTTTTTCTCAGAAGCCAATTCAAAGATGGTTTCTACATTCATCAACCGATCTCTAAAGGATATTGAATTTGATTCTTTGGGAAACCGGATAGCGAATAAGATGATTGCGCAGCATCTTCAACCTCAGATGGATTCGGTCATTCGGACAGCAGTGCAGGCAGTGTTTGATGAGATCAGGCATGATCAGAATGCGAAAGGGATATTTGGGGATTTTAAAAATGTGCTTTTCCTGGGACTGGGTCTTATCGGAGCTATTATGGGATTATTGTTTTGGTGGAACAGGCGGAAATCAATGAAACTCAATCGCATGCTGATAGAAGCAATTCAGGACCTTGATGATCATCCCGGTAAAAATGTCAAATTGGAAGTTGCAAAGAAAGCGCGAAGTGAAGGACTGTTGGCAGATTTCCACAAGTTGATTGATCAGACACAGCTCTTCAAAAAAAATAGTTAAAGTTTGTGGCTAAAACGATAAAAAAACAGTTTAAAAAAGATGCCCCGTCAACATTTGCGGGCATTCCGCTCTATCGATTGGGGCCTTTGTTTGCATTGTTGGGAACCATACTGTATTTTCAAACAGTAAGTTTTGATTATACACAAGATGATGCTATTGTCATCAACGACAATATGTATACCACGCAGGGAGCTGCCGGAATAGGTGGACTGCTAAGTCATGATACATTCTACGGCTATTTTAAAGATGCCACCAAGACCCGCCTGGTAAGTGGAGGCCGTTATCGTCCGTTGACTCCTATCATGTTTGCCATTGAATATGGCATTGCCGGAAATCATCCTTATTTCAGCCATTTCATCAATGCATTGTGTTATGGCTTATTATGCTGGATATTGTTTGGTTTTACAAAAGAATTACTCACACCGCGTCTTTCTTCAACAACTGCTTTGCAGGTGGCAGTGCTGGCCACACTAATTTTTGCGCTTCACCCTATCCATACAGAAGTTGTGGCCAATATAAAAGGTCGTGATGAAATTGTTGCAGCCATGGGAGCACTGGGTGGATTGTGGCTGATGTTGCGGAGCACGAGGGAATCTAATTCTATTCTGTGGAGCTCACTTGCCGCAGGTGTTTTCTTTCTTGGATTATTATCAAAAGAAAATGTGATCACCATGTTGGCAGTCGTACCACTTACCCTGTGGTGGTATTCAAAAAACACTACCATCCGATGGGCTACGATTATGATACCAATCATCATTGCATCCGGAATATTTTTAGTGTTGCGGGGTAGCATGACTGGATGGAATAAAGGTGAGACACCAAAGGAACTTATGAACAATCCGTTTCTGAAAATCGAAAACAATGTTTATTTGCCGTTTTCATTTGCAGAAAAAACTGCGACGATTACATATACGATGGGAAAATATGCACAACTTCTTATTTTCCCTTATCCGCTGACACACGATTATTATCCGCGGCATATTGAAATCCAGGATTGGGGTAAGCCACTCGTCATATTATCGCTTTTGTTCTGGCTCGCATTATTTGGAGTAGTGATTAAAGGCTGGAAGAATCGCACATGGTGGGCTTATGGCATTTCGTTTTATGTGTGTACCATGTCGATCACGTCAAATCTTATTTTCCCTGTCGGTACCAACATGTCGGAGAGGTTTGCCTTTTTGCCATCAGTGGGATTTGCTTTAATGGCAGGTTTATTTCTTTCAATTTTAGTGGATTCAAAATACAGGAAAGCCGGAATAGCTTTTACGGCAGTTGTATTGATGGCTTATGCAGGATGGACTGTAGTGCGAAGCAGGGTCTGGAAGGATAATCATACACTTTTTACAACAGACATAAAAACGTCTGCACGCAGTGCAAAGTTGCTCAATGCTGTTGGCGGTGACCTGGTGACGAGATCTGAAAATGAAAAAGATGAAACTGTAAAAAGACAGGAACTTCTTGATGCTCAAACTTATCTGAACCGTGCACTCGAAATTCACCCCAATTATAAACTAAGTTATCTTTTACTTGGTAATTCCTATTACCATCTTGGAGACCTGGACAATGCAA
>JBDUDG010000020.1:0-21075 GCA_040003045.1 Saprospiraceae bacterium
TGGCATTTGCTGTCACAAAATGATTGTGCCAGAAAAGCACCAATTTTTCTCTGATGCTCACACCTTCATTCAGGAATAATGATAACTGCCAGGCACGAATTGAACGCTGAGGATAATTTAAGCCCTGCGTGATGGCTGCGTTGACCCATGAGCTTCCGATTGGGACATTTGGATCATTGGCTTCATTGTAATTGAGTGGCAATCCGGGATCAGGAGCAGCCGCAAATAATTTCTGAATTGTCACGTCTAAACCATCTTCAACTGCCTGCGCTATTTGTGCAGCATTTGGGGAAAACATGGCCCGTTTTAGCAAATGTTTGGCAGTGTTCATATCCCAGGTGTCTGAATAGGGATCGAGGGTACCTCTGATTAATACAGGAGGAGATGCCAGGATGGAACTCATGGCTCGCATCGTGCTGGTTGAAGAGCGATGGCGTGTTTCGGCTTTCTTCAATTCGGGGAAATCTAAATTTTCTGCCATAGTTGGAACGGCTTTTTATGTTATTTGATTATGACTCCTCCGGGAGCCAGAGGTTTAATTATGTTTATAAATATATGAAATACAGACTGAACCTCGTGATATAACAGAGAGTGAGCAGTTGTTTCCTTGTACTCACTGATCAAATAATTTGTATTCCAGACCCTCAACCGACAGAAGATTCTGAGGGTTTAGCACATCTAATAAAGGGACAAGGCATGCCTAATGCAGGGACAGGTATGCCTAATGCAGGGTCAAGGCATGCCTTGTCCCTACCAAACCGTTTTTTAGGGGCTGAATTCATTGCCTATCTTGCCGCCGAAACATGAATACAGTATGAAGATTCTGGTGACAGGGGCTGCCGGCTTTATTGGATACCATATGTGTGAAGCTTTGCTGGCTGAAGGGCATTCTGTGTCTGGCCTGGATAACATCAACAGCTATTATGATCAGAATCTGAAGTATGACAGGTTAAATAATCTTGGGATTCAAAAAGAAAATATTGCTAATGGAAAAGCGATTATTGGAAAGAATGGCTTCACCTTTTACTTACTTGATCTTCTCCAGACAGATGAGCTTAATGAAATAATCTCACTTCTCAAACCAGATGCTATTATTCATCTTGCAGCTCAGGCAGGGGTGAGACACAGTATAGATCAGCCTCAGTCTTTTATAGACAGTAATGTCCAGGGATTTTTTAATGTTCTGGAAGCTTGCAGAAACAATCCGGTGGGACATCTTATCTATGCCAGCAGCTCAAGCGTGTATGGAACGAATGCTGAAATCCCTTTCCGTGAATCCGCCCGGACGGATCACCCGATTTCGCTGTATGGTGCCACTAAGAAAGCAGGAGAAGTATTGGCTCATTCTTATGTCGAGCTTTATAAAATCCCTGCTACCGGATTACGTTTTTTCACAGTCTATGGACCCTGGGGCCGACCAGATATGGCTTATTACAAATTCGCCAATCAGATTACCCGGGGAGATAGTATCGAAGTGTATAATGATGGAGATATGTCCCGTGACTTTACTTATGTCGATGATATTGTACAGGGAATACAAGCCTTGATCCAATATCCTCCATCCTCTTCAGATGGAGCGCCTCATCGAATTTTAAATATTGGTCGAAGCAGTCCGGTCAACCTGCTTCAATTCATCGAAACCCTTGAAAAATACCTTGGAAGGAAGGCAATTAAAAAATTTGGGCCCATGCAACAGGGAGATATTCCATCAACCTGGGCAGATACTACTGCACTCAATAAATTGACGGGATACAGTCCGACTACTGATCTTGACGAAGGCATTCGTAATTTCGTGGGTTGGTACAAATCATACCATCATATTTCTTAACCTTAATTCTTTGTATGAAGCCTGTCTCATTTATTGTTCCTGTTTATAATGAAGTTGAAAATGTCGAACAGCTTCACAAAGAAATACTGGCAGTTGCTTTATCGCTTGGTGTCGAATTTGAAATCATATTAGTGGATGATGGATCAACTGATGGTACTTTTAAAAAACTAAAATCACTCACACCTGCAAAAATCATCAGGATGCGTTCCAATTTCGGACAGACCTCCGCATTGGATGCCGCAATCAAAGCATCCAAATATCCCTATCTCGTGGCCATGGATGCTGATCTACAAAATGACCCGGCAGATGTTCCTGCACTGATCCACCACCTGGAAGAAAATGAATTTGATGTCGTCTCAGGTTGGCGTAAGGACAGAAAAGATCCTTATGCCAAGAAATTTGTGAGCAGGGTGGCCAATTTAATCCGGACAGTGTTGATTGATGATGGTATCCATGATAGCGGTTGCACATTAAAAGTGTATCGCAAGGAGTGTTTTGAGCATGTATCACTTTATGGAGAAATGCACCGATTCATTCCCGCTCTGCTAAAGATGAAAGGCTTTCAGGTCGGTGAACTTCCAGTACATCATCGTCCGCGCACTGCCGGAAAGTCGAAATATAATATGAAGCGAACATTGAAAGGATTGGTGGATATGATCATGATCTGGTATTGGAACAGATATGCTACACGACCATTTCATTTCCTGGGGACCGCCGGAATATTAATCATGATCTTCAGCTTCTTCTCAGGTCTGATGGCCCTGAAGGAATTTTTCCAGGGACAGGATATGTCAGAGACATTCTGGCCGATGTTTTCATTAATGACATTTTTGATCGGTGTACAATTTTTTATTCTGGGCTTTATTAGTGATATGCTGATGAAGACCTATTATGGCCAGGAAGGAAGGAATGTATATTCGGTGAAGGATGTAATTGAAAATAAGTGACACTTCGACTCATCACGAACAAGTTCGAATGATGCAGCTCAGTGCAAGAGAGTGAAAAGTGAAAAGTGAAGATCGAGCGCAGCGAAAATCCCGCCGTTGCGAAGGAAACGAAGCGGGAGTGAAGAGTGAAGAGTAAATCGTAAATCGTAAATCGTAAATCGTAACCTGATGCCATCTGCTTATATCAAAGGAATTGGATTCTACGTTCCGGAAAATGTGGTCACGAATAAGGATCTTGAAAAGTATATGGATACTTCTGATGAGTGGATCCAGGAAAGGACGGGTATTCAGGAAAGAAGATACAATACCAAATACAAGGAAACTACTTCCACAATTGGGACAAATGCTGCGAGAAGGGCGCTGGAGGACGCCGGGATGAAAGCCGAAGAAATCGATTTTATCATTTTTGCCACGCTGAGCCCGGACTATTATTTCCCGGGTTGCGGGGTGTTGGTACAGAGACAACTTGGAATCAATCATCGGGAGATCGGTGCGCTGGATGTTCGAAACCAATGCAGTGGTTTTATTTATGCGCTGACCGTTGGTGATGCACTGATTAAATCAGGCATGTATAAAAACATTTTATTGGTCGCTGCTGAAACGCATTCGATGGGTCTCGACTACACTACGAGAGGTAGAAATGTTACAGTGATCTTTGGTGATGGTGCAGGAGCAGTGGTGATGAGTGCCACTGATGACCCCAACAAAGGGATTTTAGCAAATGCTCTTCATGCAAACGGTGAATTTGCGGAAGAACTGGCGATGATCAATCCCGGTTCGCATGGCGGTGTACATGCATCCGATCCTTCCATTTACGGATACGAGCCTTCAGCATACGGCCAGACTTTTATAAGTCCAAAAATGCTTGAAGACGAAATGTTTTTTCCGAACATGAATGGTCAGCTGGTCTTTAAAAATGCAGTTGCGAAATTTCCTGAAGTTATTTCTGAAGTGCTGACGAAAGCAGGCCTTGAAAAGTCTGATATTAATCTCCTCGTTTGTCACCAGGCAAATCTGCGCATCAGTCAATTTGTTCAAAAGATACTTGGTTTGTCAGACGATCAGGTGTGGAACAATATTCAACGTTATGGAAATACAACAGCAGCTTCTATTCCTATCGCTTTGTGCGAAGCATACCAGGCAGGAAAATTAAAAAGTGGCGATTTGGTTTGTCTTGCTGCATTTGGTAGTGGTTTTACATGGGGAGCATCGCTGATCAGGTGGAAATAAATTTTAAGAACCAGTTACATGAAAGTAGATATCCTTTTTATTGCGGCTCATCCTGACGACATTGAATTGTGTTGCGCAGGAACTGTTTTAAGCCATATTGCTCAGGGACATACCGTCGGTATTGTCGATCTCACCCAAGGTGAACTGGGCACAAGGGGAAGTGCAGAATTGCGAGCTGAAGAAGCAGCAAAAGCTAGCGAAATCCTTGGCATTTCATTTCGCGAAAACCTGGGGCTCCGTGATGGATTTTTTGATTTTTCAGAAACCGGCAAGTTGGCGATCATAAGGGCTATCAGAAATCATCAACCGGAAATCGTCATTACCAATGCCATCAGGGACCGTCATCCGGATCATGCCCGGGCAGCTCAATTGATCAAGGAATGTTGTTTTCTTGCAGGTCTTTCAAAAATCGAGGTAACTATTGCAGGCAAAGCTCTGACGGCATGGCGTCCACGTCATGTCTATCATATGATACAGGACTATTATCTCCCACCTGATATTTGCGTCGATATTACCCCTTTCATTGACAAAAAGACTGAGGCTGTGATGGCATTCAGGTCCCAGTTTTATAATCCCGTTTCCAACGAACCAAATACTCCCATTTCAGGTATGGACTTTCAGGAGTTTCTGAGGGCACGAGCCAGGGAGATGGGAAGGCTCATCGGTGTTGAATTTGCCGAAGGATATACATCGGATGCCCCTGTCCGCAAAAACAATCTTCTTTTTTGAATGTTTATCTTGCGTTGGTTGCATAGGTAATTTCTATCTTTTAACCTGAATTTTATATAGAGACAGATAAACACCTTCTCAAACCGTATAAAAGCAGTTTAGACTGTCAGATTTGCAAAATGAATTACTTTATCATTGCAGCCGATATCGAATTCATAATTAATCTGGCAAGTTACCGACTCACCCAAATAAGTTCGGAAACAAAAAAAAATCTATAAAATGAAAAGATTTACACTTCTATTTTTCTTATTGGCAGCAAAAATTACCGGTAATTGTACGGTGGTTACCGTTACAAATAATGGTTTTACATTCACTCCCGAAACCATTACTATTACCGTTGGTGATAGCGTGAGATTTACCGTTGCCAATATTCACAAACCTGTTGAGGTAAGTGAAGCTACCTGGAATAATAATGGTAACACTCCATCAGGAGGGTTTAACTTGCCTTTTGGTGGTGGCCTCGTTACACCTGCACAATTAGCAGTCGGCACTCATTTTTATGTTTGTTCACCACATGCTTCCGGCGGAATGAAAGGCAAAATTATCGTTCAGGGGTCTACTGCTACACATGACTTTCATTTTCCTGCAAGTGTTTCTGTTTATCCAAATCCTACAAATGGAAATCTGCAAGTGATCATGAATAACACTGAACTGCCGAAAACTTTTGATCTCGGTGTTTATGACGTGAATGGTAAAAGAGTCTACCTGAAATCGAAAGCCGATATGGAATTAATCAACGATATTGATCTTTCCAATTTTGCAAAAGGTTATTATATCCTTAGATTGTTTGATGGAAGACAATCATATCAAACGAAGGTAATACTTCAATAAGCGTGATAAGTTTAAGTTCAATCGTTACTTATATTCAATTAAAAATAGGTTGGCAGATGAAAATCCGTCAACCTATTTTTTTTTACAAACTATATGATTTTTCAGGGAGAATATCTGGTATACAATTCCCTTTTACCTTCCATCCACTCCGTATAATTTAATGAACCGAGTCTGAATCTTGGGGCAAGCTTGCTTTTGGATTCTATTTTATATTCCATCTTGCAAAAAAGACTTGGCAGATAATCATTCGTTTTTAAAGAGAGACAAGAAGATGTCTTTGAAAGGCCCATTTGTGCAGCAGGTAAAAAATTAGAGAAAGGATATTTCCAAAAACTTTGATACGTTGACGGAAAATAAAATGTGCTGTCGGTATGTACAACAGTTGGTTTATTAACCTGAGCTTTCATGCAGGTTGATGATAGAATAAAAAATATCCAGATAATTTTTTTCATGTCTGCAGTACGCCGGTATTAAATGGTTCGATAGGTGCATGATCTGATGCCTTTAAAGATGCAGAAATAAACTCCCGGGTATCGCGAGGATCAATTATTGCATCCACCCACATTCGGGCAGCAGCATAATACGGCGTAGTCTGATCCGCATATCGTGAACTGATTTCATCGAATAATTTTTTTTCAGCTTCCGGATCCGGTTTGTGACCTTTTGCATCAAGAGAAGATACCTGGATCTGGGTAAGCACCTTCGCAGCCTGCGCCCCACCCATTACGGCAATTTTTGCAGTAGGCCATGCAGCTATAAACCTTGGGTCATACGCTTTACCACACATGGCATAATTACCTGCACCATAGCTATTGCCTGCTATAATTGTAATCTTGGGAACAGTGCTATTTGCTACAGCATTCACCATTTTAGCGCCATCTTTTATAATACCACCGTGCTCTGATCTTTTTCCTACCATGAAGCCGGTGACATCGTGAATGAAAACGAGCGGGATCTTCTTTTGATTGCAATTGAGAATAAAACGTGTGGCCTTGTCTGCAGAATCTGAATAAATCACTCCACCCAATTGCATCTCGCCTGTCTTTGTTTTTACTATTTCCCGGTTATTGGCTACGATACCAACAGACCATCCATCGATCCTGGCATATCCGCACAGTATAGTTTGTCCATAATGCTCTTTGTACTGAAGGACTTCACCACCATCTACGATATGACGGATGACGTCAAGCATGTTGTAGGGTTTTGAACTATCATTTGGCATCAGACCTAAAATGGTATCCCGATTTCCCGGAGCTGGAATTGATTTTTCTCTGTTGAGATTTGCCGTTGCTCTTGGTCCTAGTTTATCCATTAGATCCCTGATGGTTTTCAGACATGTTTGATCATCCGGCATTTTATAATCCGTCACCCCGGATATTTCGCTATGCGTGGTTGCACCACCTAAAACTTCCTGGTCAACGTCCTCACCTATTGCTGCTTTCACGAGATAAGGGCCTGCTAAAAAAATAGACCCGGTACCTTCTACGATCAAAGATTCATCGGACATAATCGGCAGGTATGCTCCTCCTGCAACACACGAGCCCATGATCGCCGCTATTTGTGGGATCCCCATTGAAGAGAGCTTTGCATTATTGCGAAATATTCTTCCAAAGTGTTCCTTGTCCGGAAAGATCTCGTCCTGCATCGGAAGATATACACCGGCACTATCTACAAGGTAAATAATCGGGATTCGGTTTTCCATGGCAATTTCCTGCGCACGAAGATTTTTCTTTCCGGTGATAGGGAACCATGCACCTGCTTTCACGGTAGCATCATTTGCTACAACAACACACGTGCGATTTGAAACTTTTCCTACGACTACCACCACTCCACCTGCCGGACATCCGCCATGTTCGGCATACATCCCATCTCCTGCAAAAGCGCCGATTTCCAGTGGAACAGTATTGGGATCAATCAACAAATTAATACGTTCTCTCGCAGTGAGCTTTCCAAGCGCATGTTGTTTATCAATTTTCTTTTGACCCCCTCCAATCGAGATTTGATCAAGCTTCCTTTGCATTTGGGAAACGAGAAGCTTCATCGCATCCTCATTTTTGTTGGTATCGATGTTGTATGACGCCATGAACCGAAAGATAGGTAGTTTAACTAAGTAAGTACAATTTCCAGCTGGCTCCACAGCTCTAAGGTGCAGAATATATTAAATTTATTTTATTATTATAAATAGTTGATTTTAAATATATTGTATTACTATTTTAAAAATAGATTCTGCTCATCCCGGGCTGAATGATTATTTTCATGTTTCGATCCAAATACTATGTATAGAATTCCTATCAATCTAACTAGTGACACCCTGACACGGCCAACACCACCAATGCTGGAAGCAATGATGAATGCTCAAGTTGGTGATGATGTCTTTCGTCAAGATCCGACGACAATTGCACTCGAAGAAAAAATGGCCCACATGTTCGGTCATGAGGCGGCGCTATTTTGCCCATCAGGAACCATGACCAATCAGATAGCTATCAAAGCTCAAACACAACCACTGGATGAAATACTCTGCGACGAGCTCTCTCACATCTACAGATACGAATTAGGAGGATATGGATTTCATTCAGGCGTTGCCATTCATGTGATGAGAGGAAAAAATGGCATCATTACACCTGAACTTGTTCATCAGGGTGTGAAAGTTAAAGCTGACTGGAATCCTAATTCAAAGCTCCTGTGCATTGAAAATTCGGTAAATATGGGCGGCGGGAATTATTACACGCTTGATCAGATTCGTCCTATCGTGGAAGCTGCCAGATTTCATCAGCTCATCACGCATCTCGACGGTGCCAGACTCTTTAATGTATTGGTTGAGACAGGTGAAACACCAATTGAATATGGCCAGCTTTTTGACAGTATTTCGATTTGTCTTTCAAAGGGACTCGGCGCTCCGGTGGGCTCGGTGCTTATCGGCAAAAAGGAGATGATAGACTATGCAAGAAAGGTGAGAAAAGTAATGGGCGGCGGGATGAGACAATGTGGCTATTTAGCAGCAGCAGGGATCTATGCACTGGATCATAATATTCAAGGACTGAAACAAGACCACGTACATGCTAAAACATGCGGTAATACATTAGAAGAAGTATCCTGGGTTAAAGAAGTATCTCCTGTCTCCACCAACATTATCATTTTCAAAGTCGCTGACCATTTAAATACTGCTGATGTAACTGCAAGGTTAGCAGCCAAAAATATTATCTGCCTGGGTATTACGGATCGAATCATTCGGTGGGTATTCCATCTGGATATTGATGATGCCATGACAGATTTTGTCGTTGAAACAGCAGAGGATCTTTATTGATTACGGCGCAGAAACCGTATATTTATATTTGCAGTATATTATATCAACACCGGAACGAGACAACTTCATATTTCTAATCAGGTTATATTTTTCACGATGATGAAACATTTCCTTTTTTGTCTTTGCTTTTTACCGGTGATTTGTTTTGGACAGGTGTCCAATAACATGACCCTTTTATACAACCTGGATCTGCCTAATCTTCCGACACAATATGGTTGTCAATATGGTGATATATGGGGCTATACAGCGCCTAATGGAACTGAGATTGCGATAGTAGCGATGATAGAACAAATCTTATTTGTCAATATTACGGCTCCGGCAAATCCAGTCATCATGCTGACATATACAGTGACCAATCTCCCTTCGGGTACCACCAATCAATCCTTGTGGAGGGATTTTGAAACATATCAACATTACATTTATGCAGTGTCAGACCTTGGAACTGCTGGCCTGCTTATTTTTGACATGAGCAATGTTCCCACATCAATCAGCATGGTTTATCAGAGCAATGACGTCTTCTCACGTGCTCATACCGTGACGATAGATAAGTTAAATGGCAAACTTTATGCGAACGGGAGTAACACACAATCAAATGGATTGAAAATCCTTGATCTGTCTGCCAACCCGATAAGCCCAACACTTTTTGCCTCCGTACCACTAAATACAGTCGGCGGCGGCTATGTGCATGATATGTATGTGAGAAATAATATCGCTTACTGCAGCCACGGAAGTCTTTCCAAAATTCAGATATATGATTTCAGCAATTTACCGACCAGCTTCAGCGTAATTGGTTCTATTGAGAATTATCCGGAGCCGGGCTATAATCACAGCAGTTGGATATCTGATGATGGAAATACACTGATTTTTACGGATGAAACATTTGGTAGTGATGTTAAAATAGTAGATATCTCTGATCCGGCAAATATTTCAATCGGTGACATACACACATTTTACTCTGAATTGCTCGGTCCTGGAGTACCGGGATCAAGTGTGGCGCACAATCCATATATACTTGGCAACCTCGCCATCCTCTCTTATTACGAAGATGGAGTACAGGTTTTTGACATTTCTGATCCTGCTAATGTGACTTCGGTGGCATACTATGACACTTATCCTTCAAATACCCAATACAATGATTATATCGGATGTTGGGGTGTATATCCATTCTTTCCTTCCGGAACGATCATCGCTTCCGATATGAATAATGGTTTATTTGTATTGCAAATAACAAACGGCACTCTTGGCCTTGAGTATTTATCTTTTGATGCAAGTCGGCATAAGGATGATGTCAATCTTGCATGGGCTGTATCAGATGTATCCGGTGGAAATGTATTTGAAGTGCAAAGGTCATCGGATGGCGGAAAAACTTTTACGTCGATGGGTGATGTAGTTTTTAACGATCATCAATCGCAATACACATTCACAGACAGGAATGTACCGGCTTATCAAAAACTACTTTATCGAATAGATTTTGTCCAGTATGATGGTCAGGTAGTAAAATCACCAATACGAAATATCATTGCAAAACAATCAGAACAAAAAGTCACTGTTGTAAATCCTGTTTCAAATCATTTAATGCTCAACGTTTTGGATCCACTTGAATCGCTGGATATGAACATTTACGACATGGATGGAAAATTGGTGTGGTCGCATCAGGAATCGAACGTGATCTCAGGACTGGAAGTGCCGTTGAATGATTTATTACCGGCTGAATACGTATTGACTCTTCATTGGACGGGAGGAGAGGAAAATTTACTGATCCAGATAGTAAATTAAACCAGAAAGAAAAAATTCAGGGAAAATTTACCAGGCTATCTCTTCATTATCGGTGTGTTCAGGAGCGGGGTTCTGACTATTGGCTTCCCATTCAGCTTGCTTCCTGTCAAACTCTTCATAATCATAATTAGGCATCAAATCCACCTTGACATGATCTACAACTTCCTGCAATGACAATAGGAATCGGTTGAAGTCCTCTTTGTAAAGGAAAATCTTGTGCCGCTCATAGGTATCGGAATTGTGCTTTTTGGTGCTCTCGGTCAGGGTAATGTAAAAATCTTCGCCCTTGGTCTTGCGAACATCAAAAAAATACGTCCTTCTGCTCCCTGCTTTGACTTTCTTGGAGTAGACATTTTCAAATCTGGAATCGTTACCATTCGACATACCTCATCTTTTTGCTTTACAAATCTAAGTTTATAATTGGAATATCCTAATAACCAAGGGTTCCGGAGTCAAATGCGCATAGGTCGTATCTTGAGAAGGGAGTAAATTTTGAAGGACATTGAAACAGACCGAAGAACTAACTGCTTATTATATCCTCTTCTTCCATCGAGCTCACGAGTTGCTGCTGCCAAAGATCATAATACAAACCTTGCTTCCGGATCAATTCCTCGTGGGTTCCTTGCTCAGCAAGGGAGCCCTTGTCAATGACCAATATCTTGTCATATTCGATCATGCCAACGATTCGATGAGTGATCATAATAGCTGTCTTATTCGCCAGTTCCTGGTTGAGGAAATCAACTATGGTATGTTCTGTATGTGTGTCCACTGCAGAAAGACTATCATCGAGGATCACTAAATGAGGTTCCCTGATCAAAGCCCTCGCGATGGAAATCCGCTGTTTTTGCCCTCCGGAAAGTGTGATCCCTCGCTCCCCGATCCTCGTTTCGAACCGGTCAGGCAGCAAATCGATGTCTTCATAAACAGCTGCAAAAGTGGCAAATTGCTCTACATTTTCCTGGGGGGATTCCGGCGCTCCAAACCTAATATTGGCTCCAATTGTATCTGAAAAAAGAAACACATCCTGGGGTACATAAGCAACCTGATTTCTAAGAGACACCAGGTCATAGTCTTTAAGTGGTATGCCATCCAGCATTATTCTACCTTTCGTAGGATCATACATCCTGAGGATGAGGTCGGCTATTGTCGTCTTTCCGGCAGCAGTTCTGCCAATGATGGCAATTTTTTGTCCGGGTAGAATTGTAAAACTGATATCATTTATTGCTGTGATCATTGTGTCGGGATAAGTGAAAGTGACATGATCAAAAATCAATTCGCCGTTGATCACACCTTTATAGGTTCCCTGATTGACTACCACAGGTTGGGTCTTCATAAATTCATTAATCCGGCCCTGGGAGACATTTGCCTGTTGAATGATTGAAGCTATCCAGCCAATAGCGGTAACCGGCCAGGTAAGCATATTGATATAAATCACAAATTCGGCTATGTTACCAGTGGTGACGCTACCGTCAAAAACCTGCAATCCGCCAACATAAATCACAAGTATCGTACTCAGACCAATCAATACCATCATCAGTGGTACGAACATGGCTTCAATGATGCCAAGCGACATATTCTTTACCCGGTAATCTTCACTCTCTGCTGCAAAGTGCTTACCAAATGCTTTTTCCTGGGTATATGATTTTACTACGCGGATACCTGAAAAAACTTCCTGTACTATTCCTGTTAGTTTGCTCAGTTTAGCCTGTATAGCCTGACTCCTTTTTTGAACAAACTGGCTTACATAATAAATGGACAACGACAATATCGGCAAAGGAAGAAGAGAATATAAAGTCAATCGAACATCCACTTTCAGCATGGCATAAACCACCATAATAAAAAGTGTGATGAGATTAATGCCATAGAGCAATGCAGGACCGAGATACATTCTCACTTTGTTGACATCTTCAGTGATGCGTGACATCATATCGCCGGTATTGTTGCGTCGATAAAAGCTGCGATCCAGGTATTGATAATGATCATAGATCTCTTTACGCATATCATATTCGATCAGCCTTGACATGACTATTATCGTCTGCCGCATGAAATACATAAAGATGCCCATGATGAAAGCAAGAAGCAGTACCAATCCTCCGAATTTCAATAACGCACCGCTCAGTGTATGAAGAATGACTTCTTTACCGGAAGGATCGGCAGCATTATAAAGTTTTAGCTGGGCCAATACATAATCAAGGGCTTCCCTGACCACCTGGGGCTGCCACGCACGGAAATAATTTCCCGCTGCGACAAAGATGATGCCCAGCAAAAAGTGGTACTTGTATTTCCAGAAGTATTTGTGAAGGTCTTTAAGATGATGCAAGGTTATTCAGGATTAAGGGACGCAAGATAGGACAACATGCAGATATCAATTGTTGCCTAAATACCTTATTTTATTCGTTGCATCCGAAGTATTTCGACCAAAGCACTAGTCGTTTTTACGAAGTGTTTCCTGGAAGACACGTAATTTTCTCCACTCCCCATGCGAGGCCATCATAGCTTGTTTCGGCCATTGAGAAGGGTCAAGTGATTTATAAATTCCTCCGGCTTCGGACAGAATTTTTATAAGGTGATCTGGTGGCAATTTTGCCAGGTCATCCCAGGTCTGGATTCCATTTCCCTCTAAAAGAAGCGCAGTCTTGGGGCCAATACCTGTAATGAGTGTCAGATCGTTTTCTGTAACCTGTCGACCCAGTAGCTGACTGACATGTTCGTAATTTGCACGTGCAGGTGATACAGCATTTATTTTTTTAATTGTCAAAGGTGCTTTTTTTGCAAGAAATAATTCATCCTCGATTACTCTGAGTCTGTGTTGATAAGAATCAATTGTCGAATGGAGCTCATCGATCGCTGACTTTTGACTTTTATTACCCAATTCATTTTTTGCTAATTGTTCTTGTTGATTAAAAAGAAGTTGTTGCTGATCAAATATTTTTCTGCCGTTGGCATCCAGTTTCAATTTTCCATCATCAATTTCATTTTGCATTTGTCCTTTGATCGCGTTTTGAATTTTGATTTGAATTTTCAGATCTTCCGCCTGGTCTCTTTCCAGATCGAGGCTGTTTGAAAGCTTGCGCACCTGTTTTTTTAGATGGCCCCAATGAAGATAGCTTAACAGAATTCCCATAAGCATAGAGCCAATAACGATGGCAAGGGTCTCCGCAATGACCAGAAAATTATCGCTGAAAATAGTAAGGAAGCACATGTTCATCTTTGTTTACTTATCACTCAAAATAAATAATCACACAGCGGTTCCTGAGGGGGTGAGGACTGCTGCGCTGACCGGTAGAAAGATGAATGTTCTCTCCCTTCCAGCCTTTTGCCATCAATACACGCTGAATCACAATGGCTCTGTCCAGGGCCATATCGGCAGACTCAGCGATGCCACTGCCGTCGGCAATGCCTACCACATTAGTAAATCTGTCCTTCATCTCTGAATGCCGGTCAAGCCAGTCATCCATTTTGTTCAGTAATATCGGGGGGAGAGTTAATGAATCTTTTAAAGGGAAACACAACTCCAGGGTGTCTCCTTCAGAATGTAATATATTCTTTAATGCAACACGATCTATACTAATAGCTTCAAAAGGATAAGAACGATCATCAGCATTTATTTCCTGCGGCAAAACCTGGACCATAATTTTATCGGATGGCACGTGAAGGGATTGAAGTAAATTTTTTACTCTTCGGTGTGCTAACTCTTCATCAAGTTTAATTGAAGCTTCTTCATCTCGGAAAAAATAGCCCTTAATGATGACAACATCAGTTGACGAATCAACAGCTTCCACATCGGCGATCCAGTCCTTATAGTCTTCTCCTGCTAATGGAATATCTGATGCCCATCTGAAAGCAACTGGGTATTTCAAATTTTCCACTTTTTCCGGTCCATCTGAGTCATACCTTTCATGCATTCGTGGAAGTACCTCTTTTGCATACAGCCAGTAGCAAAACCCAATCCATCCGGCAAGTAATGCCAGGTATGCCAAATATTTCTTTTGCAAGAATAGTAAAGTCGATTCCAATAGAATCAGGTTAAAAACCGTGCCAGAAATGAATTTTATCGGCCTGTTCCAACTTTTTTCCACTTTTTTGAAAATTTCTCCCTTTTACCGGTCACATTATGCCCTTCTCAGGACACTACAGGTTGATACCAGTGTGAAAATGATCAACCTTCGAAATAGTCCTTTCCTATGGCTTGCTATTATGCTCCTGATTTCTTTCAGGATAGGGGAAAAGTTTGCAATGACCTTGTCTCCATGGAGTATCATTCCTATGGCAATTCTCTGCATGATGTGTTCCACTGTGTGCGTCATTCGATATTTGCCGAGGCGTCAATTTATTTCTACCATTGGAATAGCCTCACTTATCTTTTTCGCCGGGATTTTAAGATTTCAGCATTTCAACAAAGAACTTTTTCCGGACGCTCCTCCCAAAGCCACATTTTTTGTTCATGGTATTGTCGAGGTGGATCAGGTATTGAAAAACAAAAACACTTCTGTAACTATAAAATGTCGAACGATATTTATTGCTGCAGACAGAGATACTATAGATCTCCCTCTTCAGGACAAATATCTGCTGGTAATGATCCAGTCTACTGATATCACCAATTTTTTTCCTGGAGACATCCTTATGGTGAAAGGTCGTATTTCCTCAATACCCCATCCGCTAAATCCATATTCATTTGATGCGAAGGAATATTACAAAACCATGGGCATACGACAACAACTCTCTTGCAAAGGAAAAGATGTGCTAAGAGATAGCATTTCTGAAAAATCATTTTCAAGATTCACCGCGCAATGGCAATCGTTTCTCTCAACGCTGGTAAAGAATAATGTTTCGCCGCAAGTCGCACAATTGACAAATGCTCTTGTTTGGGGAGATAGGTCCGACATGGACAATGATGTCCGGGAAGCATTTGCAGATTCCGGAGCAATGCATGTGTTATCAGTATCAGGTATGCATGTGGCTATCATTTATAGCATACTGTTTATTTTCCTAGGTGCACCTGGCTCAGGAAATTTTACAAAAAGAATATTCCGTTTTATCGCTTACGGACTTGCTATTCTATTGTATGTAGGACTTACAGGATCATGTCCTGCAGTAGTTAGAGCAGGTATTATGATCATCCTGTATCTCCTCGGCAAGGCGATGGGATGGAACACACAAGTTTGGAATCTTCTTGGCTTCTCCGCCTTTATGATGATGTGGCTCAATCCATTTGTGTGGGGAAATATCGGTTTCCAGTTATCCTATCTGGCCATGGTGGGGATATTGCTTTACTCAAAAGCGATGATCAGAAGCATCACATTCAAATATAAATTACTTCACATGATCTGGGAAGTCATTGTTTTATCGATCGTAGCGCAGATATTCATCCTTCCTATTCTACTTGGTCAGTTCCATCAGTTTCCACTCACTTTTATAATCAGCAGCCTTGTGGCCATCCCTGCCGGATACCTGATTGTCTTTGGTGCCCTGCTCAATGTGGTACTTTCATTCATCGGGATCCAATTTGGCTGGATATTCCTGGATTGGATAGGAATCGCTTTTATACAAAGCATGAAATGGATGGCAAATCTCAATCCCGAAATGCATTTCTCTCTGCCTTTTCTCACTGGAGTTCTTTTGATGGCAATGGCGATATTCTTCACAATCGCTATAGTCTTCAGATGGCCAAACGGAAAAATACCGGCTTATGCCTGCAGCTTCTTTGCTTTGATGGCTTTAGGTTGCCATAGAATGAAACAATGGTCTGACCACGAACTGATCATATATCATTCCTATAAAGGTCTGATTACCGATGTCATAGCAAATGGAAGATGTATTTCCATCCATGATTGTGATGTCTCACAGGCAAATATTGATTTTGCCTCAAGGGGATTTCGTTGTCATGAAGACATCATTGATGTTAAGGATATTTGTGTCGAAGAGGAGTTCGAGGAACTTAATGTTAATTACAGATCCTCAATTCTCTCAACTCCACATTCATCCATTTTAATTTGGGAAGGTGATGAGAATCGATATTTGTGCGAAGCTCATTTTACGCATCTTATCATAAATCAATGTCCTGATTTATTTTATCTCACAGACATATTGTCCATTCATCCCGGTGCTCAAATAATTATTCCGGCACATGTGGATCGAAAATTAAAAAAAAGTATACTATCATATGCGAACGATCATCAAATGATCTTCTGCGACATAGATTCCACTGGTTATACTATCATCCGGATATGAATAAAGAATATCACTACACCATTACGAGAACTGACCGGATATACCTGATCATTTTCGTACTATTTCTCCTGGGCTGGGAACTTATAAAGGAAATATTACCTCCAGCGGAAAGAGCATTCACTTACATTTCTCCTCCGTCGGATCATCATGGATTTAAAGCAAAAACGAATCCTGGTTATTCTCCAAATCATTATCCAAAAAAATTTAATCCACTGAATCACAATTACGATGTGAAAAAATATTCCACCTTCGAAGATGAACAGGAGTCAAATCCTCCTCCTGACCCGATATCAATAATCACCGCCTCAATACAAGAATTGACCTCGATGGGCATCACACGAAAAGTGGCATACCATATACAGAAATTTATCGCTGCAGGAGGCAATATCACAAGTGATCAAGATTTATTAAAAATTTATGGGATGGACTCACTGCAACTAAAGAGCGCAGTTCCTTACATTATCTATGGAACAAAACCTTTAGTAGAAAAACCAATAACCGAATCTTTAAAGGAACCTGAAAAAACTCTTCCGAAGAAAATAGTGGATTTAAATAGTGCCTCCCTGGAAGATCTTGAATCCCTGTCCGGAATTGGAGAAGTTTTAGCAACCCGCATTTTGAAATACCGAAATGCAATTGGAGGTTTTCTGAACAAGGAACAACTGAAGGAATGTTATGGATTGCCACAGGAAACGATCGATAAAATAAATGATCAAATCACAATCTCCGAACCACCAAGATTATTATTCATCAACAGGATCAATCTGGATTCACTGAATCATCCATACCTGAATAAAAAAATAATCAGGCTTATAAAAGCTTATAAAAAACAACATGGAGAATTCAAAACCGCCTCTGCTTTTCGGAAAATTTATCCGCCTGATTCCATGTGGTGTAATAAAATATTGCCTTACATAAGCTTCGAGAGCAATTAACTTTAATATTACCCTTTAACAGTTGCGCTATACTTTTCGACGAAGGCTTTCATCTCTTTTACCATCTTTGGACTTCCTATCGAAATCGTGGCTCTCTGATGAAGCTCATGGACCGGCATTTCAAGAATTCGTTCGAGATCGCATGAGATCGCTACACCACCAGCCTGCTCCACAATCATCGCCATTGGATTGCACTCATACAGAAGTCTGAGTTTTCCCTTTGGATATTTCCGCGTATGCGGATAAAGAAATATTCCTCCCTGGATCATGATACGATGTATATCCGAAACCATAGAACCGATGTATCTGAGTCCAAAATTCATTTCTGAACAATGATCGATATATCGCCGCATTTCGAGATCAAACTTTAAATAGTATCCCTGATTGACCGCATAGTAAGCGCCGTCATCAGGAATCTTGATGTCCTGGTGTGAGAGACAAAATTCGCCGATCGAAGGATCAAGCGTAAATCCATTCACACCATGTCCCGTTGTATAAACCAGCAAAGTGGATGTACCATATAAGACATATCCTGCTGCAACCAGGGCAGTGCCAGGTTGTAAAAAATCCTCAAGACCGGCAGGACCTGACGACTCGGATACTCTCCTGTAAATACTGAAAATAGTGCCTACGGATACATTGACATCAATATTGCTGGACCCATCGAGTGGATCAAATATGACCACATACTTTGGCTTTTTATTTGCCACAGGCAATACCTGCATGATGGTATCCATCTCTTCAGAAGCAATGGCCGCACATTCACCACTATTACCGAGACATTCGATCAATTTATCATTAGCATAGATGTCCAGCTTTTGAACCATGTCTCCGGATTCATTCTCAGAACCTGCGACACCAAGGATATTTACAAGTCCCGCCTTGTTGACTTCGCGGTTGATGATTTTAGCAGCTACACCGATATCCCTAAGCAGATTGGTCAGCTCACCTGTTGAACTGGTGTACTCTTTTTGTTGCCTGAGAATAAATTCATCAAGTGTGGTAATCCTGTTTCGGTTAGATAGATTCGACATCTTTTTCATTTTGTATGTCCCGGTGACATCTTATGGTTTCATCGGACAAGAGTTAGTAGCCTCCGTAATATCTTCTCAAAAACCACTCCAGAGAGAGTGCGGCCAGTAAAATAATACAAAGCCATTTAAGATGGATCAACGGACGAGTTTGAGTGCTGCTGTATAATACGGGTTTGATCTTTTCATCATTAAGGATCAGGTCTGCCAATGTATTCAGTTGTTCAGCATGCACCAATACACCGCCGTGCATCACAGCTAATTGCCTGAGTAAGCCATGATCGGCAGTTGTTTCGAGCGTTTCAAGCTGCACTGGCTGAACTACAAATTTCCCATCATGAGTCAGACGAACTCCATTTACTTCAGTCGTAGCTGTCCATGAATAATTCCCTTCAGGAAAACGCCCAATCTGCAAAGCATAAGACTGATCTGAAGTATTGAATGCATAATCAAAGTCTTCTCCTTGCTTATTTTTAATACGAATGGAAACATCAGGTGTATTGATCAGCTCATAGCTATCATTGTACAACTCTGCCTGAAATGAAATTTCTTCCAGCTCCGTGTACAATCTTTTGGAGGAGGTTACTTTGAATTTACGTTTGTCAGATTTGGTAGAAGTATATTGACAGATCTGATTTAAGACTTCATACGTGATTTCTTTGTTTCCATTTTGTAGTTCATCATACAATTGCCATTTCCATATTCCCTCACCTGCTATGATACATGTACGTCTGTCAGCAGCTTCTCCCATGACGATCAGGGGATATTGTGTGTCCACACTTCCTATTCGCTGGTATGCCATGACTTTTGCTGCCGGTGTAGCAATATATTCACCGTAGGGAGAAAGCAAAGGACTGAAAGCAGGCAGCTTTCCTTTAATCTCATCTGAAAGATTAAATAAATTAAAAGCTGGATTGATCAACATGGTTACATCGTTCGGCGTCCTGTTTCCACCACCAGTCACGTTAAGGAAAGATTGCGCCTGACTTAATGAATTCAGGTCCGTTTGATATCCTGCCACAAAAATCCTGGCCGTACCTTTTTTATCAAGCTCATTTAAAACAGATTGAATTGGATTTTTTAATGAAGGCAATTGATGAAGGATGACCAGGTCATATTTTTTTAACTGATCAAGAGAAATATCAGACGCCATACGAATGTCAACTTCATAATTGCGCTGACTAAGTAATGCATTTCTCCAAACTGCAAGATCCGGATGAGGACTATTAGCCAGTAATAAAACATTCAAACGACCATCTATCACATCCACAAAAAAATCACGTATATTATTCGTGTAGGTTATCTCATTTTTCACTTGAGAAACCTGGACCCTATACCGCTGCACCCCACTCTGTTTTGCTTCTATGATGATGTCTTTGGTGGTGAACCATGGATCCGCATCGATGTTAATCGGTATTTTTTCTAACAATACATCTTGGTTATCCAATACCTGTTTTATTTCCAGGCTAGTCGTTGCACCTTTTAGTCGGACTGCCGCAAGATCAACCTTTAAAGTAAATTTATCACCGAGATAGACTATACTATTGTGATAGACATCTTTGATCTGCAAATCCGTTTTCGTGATCGTATCCCCCAGAGCGACAGTGTACAGAGGAGCTTTTTGAATCATTGGAATATAAAGCGGATTTTTACCCCGATTGATGGCACCATCTGATGCCACAATGACTGCACCTACATTTTGGCCCTTGTACTCTTCATCCACATAGGTCATGAGTTCTCCAAGATCGCTTGCCTGCTCGTTCATGTTCCAGGTGGCTCCAGGATCCAACTCTTTAATCTCTTGTCCAAAACCGATTCTATGGACTACAAATTTATCCGAAAGCCTTGTAGCCAGATCGCCAAGTGCCTTTACGTAGGTTGTAGAATCTGTTTTAGAAAGTGCTGATCTGATGCTGGCCGATTCATCCTGAGCAAGGATAATAACTGGTAGTTCTGTCCGGCTTTGAAGAAGCTTTAACAAGGGTGCCAATAAAAGACTGCTCAGTATGGTTACTACCAAACCTCGGATAATAGCCATGAAATATCTCAGCCAGACTGGCTGGTCGCTAAACGACTTATCCCTGTAATACAGAAAAACTGATGCTCCCACACCCAGCAACAAGCATAAGATCAGGTACCAGGACGGATATTGCCAACTCAGATTCTGCACGCTTTCAAAGGAATTAAGTAAAATCAAATGATGTCTAAACGCTCACAAAGATTGAAAAAATAT
>JBDUDG010000195.1:0-6265 GCA_040003045.1 Saprospiraceae bacterium
TCCTGACATGCAACTAAAGCAGTAGCCATTATTGCCAAAAAGTATGTTCGAAAATATTTACTCATTTATTGAAGTTTTAGATTATAAAATTTATTTACCTAATTCATCTTTATAAATTTCCCACACCTATACTTTCCATCCGTTTTACAAATTACAAAATAAAACCCTGGCCCCAGGTTCGTGATGTCAATTATATTCTGATTCGTAGTGATCAAAGCAGCGTTACCCAAAATATCAAAGACCTGGATATCCTGAGCATTTATCGGAAGAGTGATATTTTGAAATGCCGGATTTGGGTAAATGAGAATTTCTTCGGAAAATTAAGTTGATTCGAACAAATCACCCCGTTCACTTCGGGGAGTCAAATTAAAAATTTACAATCATATTTTCAGTGCTGTATGTTTTATTGAGTGCTCCGCGACAAATTAATTGCTGCATGTTCCGTAGATGGTTTTAAACATATCATGATACCAAACTTTTCACCTCCATCTCTAAAAATTCTTCAACCTCAATTCCCGATGGCCCTATTAATATAACTTTGTCCGGGTTAAATTGATTTTTAAATTCACCCATTCCGGATGTAGAACTGGTGGATGAAGTTTTGACTTCAATTCCGATGACTTTGTTATTTCCTTCCAGTACAAAATCAATTTCATCATTTCTGTTTCGCCAATAAAATAATCGATATCCGGAAGCAATACACTCGTTGATCAGGTGTGCACCAATGGCAGATTCTACCCATCGTCCCCACTTTGCAGTATCCTGCTTTACTTCGTTGAATGTGAAAGGTTCGAGTGCAGACTTCAATCCCATGTTTTGAACCTGGAATTTTGGGCTTGAGGATCTTTGCCGGATGATATTCGGACTAAATTTTCCCAATCCCGATAATAAGCCGGCCTGATCAAGCAAATTCAGATAGTGTGACAGTGTGGTGGTATTTCCTGCGTCGTGTAGTTGACCAATGATTTTATTTAGCGAAAGAATTTGACCTGAATATGCACATCCTAAATCAAAGAGTTGCCTGATCAGCGCCGGCTTATCCACTCTCGTCAGCATCAGGATATCGCGTGAGATACTTGATTCTATGATCGAGGTCTGCATATATGCTTTCCATCTCACTTCGTCTTGCCTGATCGCTGCAGCTCCGGGATATCCTCCAAACCAAATGAATTCATCAACGGTCATGCCGTCCAACTCCTTCATCTCGCTGTAATTCCAGTGAGGCACATACATAGCCTCAAATCTCCCGGTAAGCGATTCAGTCAGTCCTTGTTGCAACAATAACCTGGATGATCCAAGCAAGATGATTTTCAATCCATTGGTTCCACTACTGTCCTTGTCCCATTCAAATTTTACCTGCTCGCTCCAGTTGTGGATTTTTTGAATTTCGTCCAGAACCAGAATACATTCACCCGTGTACGATGATTGGTTTTTCAACCGTGCAATATCCCATTGTTGGGAGATCCAGCCGCTTTGAACTGGCGTGACGGCATCGGCGGTAGCATAGTGAGAGGGGAATTTACTCCCCTCCAGGAGCTGTTTGACCATAGTTGTCTTTCCAACCTGCCTTGGACCGTAGAGGACATTAATAAACCTACGAGGTTCATTTTCAATGCGTTGACGCAGAATTTCTAATAATTTCCTTTTCATTTTACATTTTACTCAGCGTATTGAGTAAAATTACTCAATGTATTGAGTAATTTGTAAAAAACTATAAAATTTAGGAATAAATCGATAGCATAACAAAAACACCAGCTTTGTAAATTACGTATCAAATCTTCATTTTGATGGGCTCATGATCATACCCTTTTCACGATTTTAACCCGGAAATTGTATATTCGAGTTCTCCACTTGCGATTTCCTCGCCCCAATCTCACAACATATGTTAATTTTGTTAGATGCGTTCAATTCTATTTATTATTCTTTTAAGCTGGATCGGAGTGAGTTACGGACAGGGAAGTGGTTTTACCTTCTCCTACACCGGACCCACCCAGATCATTGTGGGACCGGAATGCATGGCCGCCCTCAACTGGGGCGCTCCTAATACCCCCACCGTCACCAGCAATATCCCCGGAGGCATGATAGTCTCCTTTGGCATCTATTCTATCAGCGGAGGCTATCACATGAATGACCTGGTCCACGGAGGAAACACAGTGACCGTCTTCTATCAGGCAGTCGACAATTTTGGCAACAACGCACTCTTCGGATTTTCAATCGCATTTATTGACATACTTCCACCGGTCTTCGATCCCTTATCCTTACCACCGGCAAACATTACCGTCAACTGTTCAAATAATCTTCCCGCACCTGCCATGGTGGAAGCTCATGACAATTGTGCCGATGTAGATCCACCGCTAACCATCACATACACACAAACAGGCACCGTGGCTGTTTGTAGCAGCGGAATAATCCATCGTAAATGGGTGGCAGATGACGATCTTGGAAATACTGCAGTGTTCAATCAAAATATCACTGTTCTCGCAGATAACACACCACCTGTCATCGCAAATGGCCTGATGAATGGCACAGGTGCCTGCGCCACCGAAATGGCACAGTACAGCTCATGGCTCACAGCCCAACGAGCAGCTTTCCATGCAACGGATAATGGCTGCGGCGTCATGTCCCTCACCGACAATGCACCAGCACCTTCTCAAATCACTTCTTTCTGCGGTGTTATCACCGTTACGTTCACAGCAAAGGACAATTGCAACAACACAAGTACAGTCGATAAAACATTCACGGTGACAAATAATGTCGCCCCGGTCATCAACACACAAGCTACTGGTGCAACAGGCAATTGCAGTCAAAATAATATCAATCAGATATTCAATAACTGGATCGCTAACCATGGCGGCGCCATGGCAACAGATGATTGCAGCTCCGTTTTCTGGACCACATCTCCGGCCGCACCTTCCATTCATGATACATGCGATGCAGCGATACCTGTGACATTTATTGCCAGTGATGGTTGTGGAAATTCTGCCACGACCTCCGCAAGCTTTGTGCTGACTGATGATACCGGCCCAACTATTACAGTTCAACCAACCACCTCTGTGCTCAATTGTAATTCTTCGGTTTTGGATTCCTTACTGATGGATTGGCTGACAGATGCAGGACATTCAAAAGCACATGATCTCTGCACATCCGATAATGCACTAAGATTCGTATACAGAATAAGTGGTAACACTCTTACACTACAGGAAGTGTTAAATGCGTGGCAGGATTCACTTGCAAGTGGATGTCATGACAACGTCATCATCAATGGCGTAGGCCTGAACAATGTAAAAGCATATCTCGAAGTGCATTTTGTCTATCTCGATAAATGCAACAACGAAACAAGTGCCACAGGTTTTTTTGGAATTACAGACAATGGAAAACCCATTTTTGTAACAGCCCCGCTTGATACTTCTTTCTCTTGTTCAGCTAATCAGACATGGCAACAGGTTTTCACAGGATGGTACAATTCAGCAGGTGGAGCTACATATTCCGACGCATGTAGTGCAGTGACAGTTCATGCAAGTATGACCTCAGATAGCGCCATGACGATCCTTAATGCCGCTCTCGACACTGCATGTTCACAAGGAGCACATGTCACCATACAATTTTCACTGACAGATGATTGCGGGAATGCAAGTACTGCCATGCCAACGGCAACATTTAATCTTTCTGATACAATCGCCCCGGTCATAACCACACATGCCTCAGATTTTAGTTCGCCATGTTCATTGAATGGTGAGCAACAACTGCAGAACTGGATTGATACCCTCGGTGGTGCTGATGCCAGTGATGGATGCGGATCCGTGACATGGATTTTTTCCTGGATCGATACTTCCGGAACTTTGGTCAACGGAATCCCGGGAAGTGGCCCATATCCATCTATTACATCGCTTGATTGTTCGACAGGACTTGAAGTGATTTTTACAGCGTCGGATCCTTGTCAGAATTCAGTTTCAGATACAGCTGTATTTTCATTCATTGACACCATTCCTCCAGTGATATTACTCGCTGAAGATACAGTTCATCTTTTGTGTCAGGATACTATCCCGCTCACCTTTCCAATTGTAACCGATGCTTGCACGGATTCACTGATGATTACTTTTCAGGATGTCGCAGGGATTGATTCATGTTTTGGGCAGCCCAATTTGATATATCGCACATGGACAGCAGAAGACGTATGTGGCAACATATCGACGGCACTTCAGATTTTCTATCGCCTTGATACAATCCCACCTACTTTTGATTTACCATCAGATACGTTGCAGTTTTGCAGCATTGATACATTGCTGCTGCTGAATGTTCATGACAATTGTGATCCTTCACCTGTTACTACTTTTCAGGATGTGTTGAACGGCTTAACTTGCCATCAAACATTGACACGCACATGGACTGTAACCGATGCCTGTGGAAATTCTTCAACTGCAATTCAACAATTTGATTTGAGCGATACAACCCCACCTGTGATTACCAATTCACCAGGCAATTCTGTTTATTCTTGTAATGCCTCATCCGGTGATCTTCAGACCAGCTACCAGTCATGGTTGAATTCTGTCACGATCACGGATGGATGTTCTGCGACTGATTTCTTTATCGCATTAAGAGGATCTTATACACTCTCTGATACAGCTACCTGGCCTGGAGCTCCGATACCTGATAGTGTTGTACTGATGTGTTTGCAGAATTATTCTGTGCAGGCTGATCTCGTGGCATTTGATGTATGTGGTAACGTGGTTGTTGAAGAAATATCCTTCACCGTAATTGATACCACAGGTCCTGAATTCACATCATGTCTTCCGGTGATTTCTGTTCTTCCGGATACATCAGGTTGTAATGCTCTTGTCACTCTGATCAAGCCAGGCGTAAGTGATGTTTGTTTTCCGGATCCAATTCATGTTGAACTTCAGATAGACGGAGGGAATAAAATAGATGTGGATTCAATTATTTCTCTTGATACGATACTTGATGTTGGAATTCATAAAGCATTATGGACTGCGACGGATTGCAAAGCAAATGTGAGCACGTGTTTATCCAGAATTGAGATCATTGATGAAAATGCGATTTCACTGACTTGCCCTTCCGATACACTTTTGTTTACTGACGAAACAAGTTGTATGACAAGTTTATGGCTTCATCCGCCATTTACCACATCAGGTAAATGCGCGAAGGGTGTTGTCGAATTGCGATTTGAAATAAAAGGGTCTGCTTTTCCTGATTCCATGCCATTCAGTTCTGCGTCAGATAGTATCCTGGTACAATTTATGGCTGGCATGCATGAGGTGTTATTGATAGCACGTGACAGCACAGGGGATATTGATACCTGTTTTTATTCTGTTGAGCTAAGGGACACCATTCTTCCATCCATTGTTTGTCAAAATGATACGCTTTTACTGCCGCCTTCCGGTATAGAAAATATTGATCTGTCCACTACATCTCTCGTAGTTTCAACTACTGACAATTGCAGTATTCAAAATGTTGTGTACAATCCTGCGACAGTCAATTGTGCGAGTAGCGGTCAGAATATTTCAGTGACCATTACTGCTTTTGATCAGAGCGGTAATTCAGTATCATGTATAAGTTCACTCTTTGTCGCCACACAACCGCTCGACCCACAATGGCAACGTGGACTATGCGATGATACATTAAGACTATTTTCAAATATTCCGGATAGCCCAGCTGTGAGTTATATATATATGTGGAGCGGTCCAAATTCATTCTTTTCAAGCGATGAAAACCCATTGCTTCCCGGATCGGATTCAACCTTTAGTGGCACATATTTTTTAACTGTCCAAAGTGAAAATGGATGCCTGTCCTCCGGTTCTGTAGATGTCCTCATCGAGACTTTGTCATCACCTTCGATCACTATCTCTGATGATACTATTTGCTCAGGTGATCAGGTTATTTTGAATACGCAGACTTATTCGGGAAATGTAATTTATCAATGGTACCAGATATTGCCGGGGGGTGACACCTTGATTTCAAATACGAATGATCCTTTCCTCAGTATTTCCCTGATTGATCCGGGAGCCCACATTTTTTATGCAATCGTAGTACAGGATACTTGTAGCTCTGTACCGGGTCCTTCTGTTTCGATTTACGTTTCACCTGTTCCGGTCGTCAGCATTAAAACTACCATGATGCCATTGTGTATTGCAGATACATTATTTCTGTTGCCTGATGTAATCATCGACAGCCTCCTATACCACTGGAGTGGACCTAATGGATTTGAATCATTTGTGCCAAATCCTCCCGGCATAGCGGTTTCTGAACT
>JBDUDG010000196.1:0-6230 GCA_040003045.1 Saprospiraceae bacterium
ATGAAGTCAACAAAGGTTTCGATTTCAATATTTCGATATTTGAGGAATTGGAAACGGAAAGTAATAAAGCACAGACTTCTTAGATGTAGTGATCTTTGCATGTGCAAATGTGATGTGTGTATTGCGTATGAAGATGTGGGATGATTTATCTGGTAGAAGCTCTAAAAGAAAATAAATATCACAACCCTGGTGTATCTCCCGGTATTCCTTTCATAACCCCTATACCTTTTCTCCCCCTTGGATTCTGCGAATCCTGTTCCCCCAAGTGGGAACTCTTTATAACCCTTATAACCTTTATAACCCTTATAACCTCTATAACCCCTATAACCTTATAACCTTCATAACCCTTATAACCTTCATAACCCTTATAACCTCTATAACCTCTATAACCTCTATAACCCACTTAGATGAACGAATATCCCCTTTTCATTCGTTAAGGTCTCTACACATCCCCGTATTTTTGCCACTTCAGTAAAAAACTATGAAAAAGAAAATATTCTACGCTATTGCTGTCCTGGTTGCTTTCGGTCTTGGTGTTGCCGCCACTTCCGTCCAAAATAACGGTAGATATTTCGATATCACTAAAAATCTGGAGATCTTCAACAATCTCTATAAAGAGCTCAATACCAATTATGTAGACGAGATCGACCCCAACCAGATCATGAAGGTAGGCATCGATGCCATGCTGGCTACCCTCGACCCATTCACCAATTATTTCTCAGAATCACAGATAGAAAGTTACAGGTTCAAAAACGAGGAAGGTGAGGCATCTTCAGGTCTTAAGGTCAAAAAAATCGACATGGATCTGGTGATCACCGGCATCATCGAACAATCTCCTGCGCACCTGGCAGGGCTGAAGGTAGGCGACAAGATCAAATCCATCAATGGGGAAACCACCGAGAAGCGATCCGCTGAAGATGTAATGGATATCATCAGCGGTATTCCCGGAAGCGAAATGACGCTTGACATCACAAGACCCGGAAAAGATGAAGTCATGAACATCAAGATCGTCCGCGGCGGTATGGACGGGAAAAATGTGCCCTACTCGGGAATGGTGGATGATGGCATCGGCTATATCTCATTGACTACATTTTCGAGAGATGCGGGACGCAATGTGGCTAATGCACTTCGCGATCTCAAGACAGCATCTCCGGATCTCAAGGGTGTCATACTCGATCTACGGGGCAACGGTGGTGGATTGTTACGTGAAGCCATCAATGTTTGTAACGTCTTCATTCCTGCCAATGAAACTGTCGTGACCACCAGAAGTAAAGTAGTAGAGTCTGACCAGGAATTTAAAACACGCAATGAAGTTGTAGATCAGACTATTCCCCTCGTCATTCTCATCGATCAATTTTCAGCTTCTGCATCTGAAATTGTTTCAGGCGTTATGCAGGATCTTGATCGGGGTGTTTTGATCGGCCAGTTGTCCTATGGAAAAGGCCTCGTTCAAAATACATTCGATATCGGTTACAATGCAAAAATAAAATTGACTACATCAAAATATTATATTCCAAGTGGCAGATGTATACAGTCTGTGGTTTACAAGAATGGAGAACGGGTTCACATACCGGATGATCAGCGTGCGAAGTTTAAAACAAGAGCCGGACGCACAGTCCTGGATGGTGGCGGTGTGCAGCCTGATATCGCTATGGATGGCGAACAGAAACCGATCATAGTCCAAAAATTGCAGGATCAGGATGTCATCTTCAATTATGTGACACAATATTGCATAGGCCGTGATAGTATTGGTCCGCTTGAAGCTTTCCGTTATACTGATTTCAATGGCTTCACACAATATCTTTCTAAAAACAGTTTTACGTTTGAAACGAAGACAGATGAATTGATCAAAAACCTGAAAGATGTGTCAAAAGAAGAATCGTACTCTCCAGATGTGGCATCTCAGGTAGATAAGCTTAAATCTGTTGTAGAGAATGAGAAAACAAACCAGGTGAAGTCGCATGAAAAAGCTATCCTTCAGGCGATTGAGCGTGAGATATTGAGCCGATATTATTTTGAAACCGGCACCGTAAAACATCAGCTTAAAAATGATCCTGAATTGACCGAGGCGATTTCAGTACTAAAGAATTCGGAGAAGTATGCTTCTGTTCTGAAAGGAAGTTGATGTGAGATGTGAGTGTCTTGAGACAATCGTAAATCGTGAGATATCAACAGTGAATAAATCCTGGCATAAGTAGGGGCATTTTGCAACCGCTCAACTTATATATTGGTGAATCAAAAATCCGCCCACCATCACTTTTTTTTTGACCTGAGGTTTCAAAAAATTATTCTACCCAACCTCTCCCTCCCTCAATGCGTTCTTCAACCTGAAGATTTTTTCTTATTTTGGCTTTACGGATTCGGCTCCTCTCCTTATCAGATCTATTTTTTTGATTTTAGTTTAACTCTATGGGCAAGATAAAACTGAGTCATTGTTTTATTCGTGTTTCGCAACTGATGGTTGTATTCACATTTTACATGACTTTTCTTTCAAAAAGCGAAGCACAGACTTATTATACTTACCAGGCTGATCATGGCCAGGATTTCCTCACAAAAATTACACTCGAATGCCGGTGTCCCGGATGTTGTCGGGTGCAGCCAGTAGGACCAACACGGAAATGGGAATCAAGGGTTGCCATGAGCCCGGCCGGGGAAATGTTTGGTCTTGCTACAGATCTGTATAAAATTGATACATTAAACGGCACATCCACCCTGGTCATGACGCTCCATGGTCTTGGTTTACTGAAAGGGCTGGTCGCAATGGGTGGTGGAATATTTTATACGACGGAGGGGCCTACATTGCATCATACTGACGCATTAATTAAAATCGATGTAGGCGCGAATACCATTACGAACCTGGGACCTTTATTTCCGAAGGCATGCGGAGACCTCTGTTTTTTTGAAGGAGAGATTTATTATCCATCTACCCAGGACTTTGGTTTTTTTCTGCGTCACATTACCAGGCTTGACCTGGCGAATCCCCAACATTCCATTGATGTTGCATTTGTACCTCTCACATATTTTCTTGTGGGACTTAATGCGACCGATATATGTAATACATTGCTCGCTACAGATACACTTGGGCATCAGCTTGTCCTGGTAAACATTAAAGACCAATCAGTCACTCCGAAATGCAGCAAAAATGATGGCTTGTCCGGTATGGCTTCCAGACAGGAGTTTAAACCTACCACGATTTGCAATGTGATAGACCTGGATTGCAATGATAGTTCTATGGCCTTTGGCTCCGACTTCAATGCAGACACTGTTTCATGCTTAACCAATCATGTTTCAATCGTGGACAATGATGTGCAGATGATGAATGATACCCTGATCACTGAGATACGGATTCGTCTGACAGGCTTCGTGCCTGATGGTGCTTCTGAATATCTGCAACTTACAGGAAGCATCTTTACCATTGAACCTTTAGGCAGCGGGACACAGATGATTAAGTTGGAAAATGGGGGTCCGGCAACAACAGGTGATTTTGATTATTTGCTTCAACGCATTTTCTATCACAATGATGCACTCTATCCTACAGGAGGTACGCGTACTATTGAAGTCCAGTTTACCACAGAGCTGGGTTCAGTAAGCGGTATTGCAACTACCTATATTCCGGTTATTGAGCTGCCTTTATATCCTATTGATCTGGGTGATGACCTCGTGATTTGCGGAAATCAAAGCGTCACATTGGATGCAGGTAACCCTTCTGCCCATCACATTTGGTCTACAGGATCTCTCAATCAGGAGATTTTTGTCAGTCAGCCCGGAATATACTCCGTGTATGTATATGGCCCTAATGCCTGTCCAAATCGGGATACCGTTTTTATCAATTATTTACCCCAGGTGGAAGTTGGCCTGGAAGGAGATTCTTATACCTGTGGAGGAGATGATGCTTCTCTTACTCTTGATATCAATTCACCGATTGCTTTAGACATTGAAGTGACAGGATCCGATGGATCAGTTATGCTTTTAGAGGATATTCATGGTACATATAATTTCTATGCGCCCGTGGATTCAGTCATCACTTATACGATCACTAATATCATTCCACATGGTAATGCTTGTCTGAACGTTGGCGATACGACCATTACCATCCAATCCTTTCCTTCATATGATCAAATTTTTGCGGACAGTATATGTGAAGGTGATAGTATTCTTATTGGATATGATCATTGGGTCAAAACTGCCGGTGTGTATGACAATAGTTTTTTTACGGAAGCAGGTTGTGATAGTAATGTATCCGTAGCAGTCACCGTCATCCCTTTACCTCGTCTTTTCAGACAGACTACATCATGTGATATTTCCGAGGTTGGTGTATTTACAAAACATCTGCCAAGTGCAATCTCATGCGATACTATTCTCGAGACCACTGTACACCTTGTTGCATCTGATACTACCAGAATCAATCAGGGAGTTTGCAGGTCGGCCGGTGTAGGTGTAGCAGAGTCCCATTTCATAAATCGTCATGGTTGTGATAGTTTGGTTATTACGACTTCAGTTTACGTAGCGCCTGTTGATACCACCAGGGTATTTCAAACTTCATGTGATGTAAATGAGTTAGGTACATTCTCTGCTTTGTTGACGGATGTCACGGGTTGCGATAGCCTTGTGTATACGATTGTGATAATGGGCCCAATAGATACAACTCATGTATTCTCCTCTTCCTGCGACCAGGCCCAGGTAGGAACTTTTCAGACACAGCTATTGAATCATGATGGATGTGATAGCCTCGTTATTTCTACAGTTAGCTTTAGCCTTGCAGACACAACGTATCTGACCGGAACCTCATGTGATCCCGGAAGTTTGGGTGTGTTTCAATCGCATTTCACTGCTCAATCGGGCTGTGACAGCCTGGTCATCACAACCGTGACATTTTCTGCACATGATTCTGTTTCCATTTCAGGATCATCTTGTGATCCAAATGCTACAGGCATATTCATACATTCATTTGTCAATCAATTCGGATGCGATAGTGTCGTTACCGAAACAATTTCACTTTTACATTCCGATCATGTGAACATCTCCGGCATCTCATGTGATCCTGCATCAACAGGTGTATTTACACACTCCCTGATCAACCATTTCGGATGTGATAGTATTGTGACAGAAACTATAACCTTGCTGTCCACTATTCAGACTTCCCTTTCTTCGATAACCTGCAGGTCGTTAGACGCCGGTGTTTTTGTAAGCACTTTCTCTGCGCAAAATGGATGTGACAGCATAGTCACTCTTACCGTATCTCTGGTACCCGCGGATACAACAACCTTATTTTTCAATACCTGCGATCCCAATCAAGCCGGTCTGGTAAATAATACATTTACGAATCAGGATGGGTGTGATAGTCTGGTGATTTCTTCAACATCACTTTTTCCGTTACCACAATTGACCATCGCAGTGACTTCAGATTTCAATGGATCAGACATCAGTTGTTTCGGTGAAAATAATGGAAGTGTGATTGCAAATACATCCGGTGTATCCCCATTGACTTACTTATGGTCGACGGGTAGTACTCATCAGGCGATTGCAGGACTGGTGGCGGGAGACTATCAGGTCACGATTACTGATGGAAATGGATGCACTTCAATAAGTGAAGTTTCTCTTTCCGAGCCACCACCTTTTGGAATTATATCCAGCATAACCGAACCTGGTTGTTATAGTCAGCACTCAGGTATGATTTCCATTTCACCATTCGGCGGTGTTTCACCTGTCAGGTATTCCATTGATGGAATTAACTATCAGAGTACCCCACAGTTTGATAATTTGAGTGAAGGGACTTATGAGCTTACAGCACTTGATGCAAATGGTTGTTCAGATAAAAAGGTAATTGATATTAATGCTCCCTTATCTGTAAATGTGGATCTTGGTGGAAACCGGTTTGTTTCGATTGGAGATACGGTATTTCTGGATGCTCTCGTGAATGTTCCTTATGATTCGTTGGCCTCTGTTCAATGGACAAATCTTATTAATCCTTCGTGTCCTGCTTGTCTTACTCAGATATTAATACCATCTGTCAATTCAACTTATTCGATATCAATATCGGTCACTAGTATAGATGGATGTACAGACACTGATGAGATCAAAATCTACACAGGAGAAAAAACAGATTTTCTTGTTCCGAATATATTCTCACCAAACGGGGATAACGTCAATGATTTATTATGGATTAGCAGCGGACCGGATATAGTGGAAATTCAGTCCTGGATCATTTTCGATCGATGGGGAAACGTGGT
>JBDUDG010000197.1:0-6192 GCA_040003045.1 Saprospiraceae bacterium
ACACTGAAGCCTGTGATGCCGGGCAGGTAATATTGAATTTCGCCACCAATACTTGTGTAATTCGTCTTCACAGATGGGAATCCGGCATCCTGTCTTCGTATGTCGTATCCGCTTTGTGAATTCAATCCGGAGAAATCGACCTGAAGTTTCAGTGCATAATCAAATAACCAAGAGCCGACTGTTGCACCCCATGAAATCGCTTCGGGCATTTCTACATGTTCTGAATAAACACTATGTGTGGTATAATAATAATCACGCTCGATCGAAGATTTTCCTCTCAGGTGATATCCGGCTTGTCCGCGAATAAACGGACCGCTGTTTAACTTATATTGAAGTATCCCTGTAAGTGATACGTCTATACATCCTAAACCAAGACTATATGGTCCATAATCCGCAAGGTAATTTGAAAGTGGGCCCATAGCACCTAATGTAATATGGGTCGTAAAATCTCCGGGACCAGCTGTGAGATCAAGAGGTTTTGCTTTTATCCATACACCCCAGTCCTGGAAGCCACTTGTACCTTTTATATATCCGGCACTTGCGTCGGTCTTGACCCATGGAAGGGCTGCAAGAAAATTGATCCTGTCTCCTAATCCAAGTGAAAACATTGGGCTAATGCTTTGACGTGTCAGCGTTCCAATATTTCCGTTTTCGCGGAGTAATGTTCCTTCCCAGTATTCATCCCAACTATCGTGTGAGTAAATAGCAGCGATGCAGATTTGTCCCTTCGTCATCATGGTGGCATCCGTTGGTGTCTGTGCATGTGACGCAACTATTGATGCAATGAAAAAAAGAAGGGAGATACAAAAACGTAACATTTTTTTCATGAGGGTGATTTTAATTGGCGGTTCGATATCTTTTGCTCAGAATTAAAGAATGCAAATTTATAAAAATGTGCTATGAATGACAGGTTTGGAATCCACAACCTATGTAAAATGCCCTGAGATGAAACTATGAAACCGCAATCGGGTGAAAGAATTTTACAAATTCCACTTTAAAATGGCCAAAGAAAAAATACTGCCCTTAGCTCCTATTCATTTAATAACCAAGCCTTTATAATGGATAGTCAAGTTTCAGTGAATATTGAATTTTCAAAAACTGTGATCGATGATAAAGGACAATTCGCATCATCCAATCGTTAATATTCTAAGCACATTCTAAGGTTATAAAGAGGTTTCAAACACCTCATAACTAACCTTTCATTTTAAAAAACGAAGACATTCAACGATTCAAATCAAACCAACATGACGAAAACTTTGATTCTTCTAATCGTATTAATCTCATTCATGGCATGTCAACAGAAAACAGGTTTGGTGCCTAAGGTCGCATCACTTTCATTGAATACGCCGTCAGATTCTGTAAAACTTTTCGGCGAGGGAATTATTTCAACCCGATATAATGAAAGAGATATGGCTATTACTTCAAATGGTGATGAACTCTTTTATTCTCTTGGCACATACAATCAAAGTCTTCGCGTTATAATACATCTTACCAAAAAAAATAATCAATGGGCAGAAGGTGAAGTTATGTCGTGGTCCGGCAGAAACAACGATATCGAACCCTTCATCAGTCCTGATGGAAAATCACTTTTTTTTGCATCCAACAGACCAATTGCCGGTGACACTACGCGAGAAGATTTTAATATATGGGTTTCTACAAAAAATGGTGATGAATGGACAGCCCCTATAGCTTTAGATACCATTATAAATACTAAAGTGGATGAATTCTATCCTTCAGTTGGAAAAAGCAAGAGCTTATATTTCACAGCAGCTCATCCGGGAAATAACGGAAAAGAAGATATCTACATAAGTAAGATGTTGGATGGAAAATACAAGACACCTGTACCCCTTGATACAAATGTCAATAGCGCGACTTACGAATTCAATGCGTTTGTTTCTCCTTCAGAAGATACTATTATATTTAGTTCTTACGGCCGCAAAGATGATTTAGGCGGAGGAGATCTGTATATCAGTATAAAGAACAAAGAAGGAGCATGGCAAAAAGCACATAACCTGGGCTCAGGCATCAATAGCGATGGACTGGATTACTGTCCGTTCATTGATTATCCAAGACACACATTTTATTTTACAAGCAATCGACATCCTACTCTTAAAAGCCGAATTGAAAACAGTACGAAATTCAAAGAGATGGCCGATAACACTTTAAATGGACTGGATAATATTTATGTGATCGATCTAAAAGCTGTAAAATAAAAACCCGGCCGGATATATCCTGCACGTCACTCCATTCGAAATTATTCTTCTCCTCCAACGAGCCATTTTTTGAATTCAGGTGAACGCTCCTTACTCACGATCGTATCCTCATCTGTAGCAGGAAGGAGCTTAAGCTTGACTCTTGATTTGGAATATGTCACCATCTCTTCAATAGAACTCATCTTTACAATGAACTGCCGATTGATGCGGAAAAAATGAATGGGATCGATCATTTGTTCTATCTGATCAAGGCTCTGATCAAGCGGATATCTTTTATTACCGGCAAGCACCGCGAAACTGATTTTATCTTTTGAATAAAAATACGCGACATTATCCAGGTCGATCAACTTAATGCTTTGACCCATCCTGACTAACAATCGCTTGGATTTGTGAATAAATCCCGCATCCTGCAGGCGTTGGATGAGATCCGCTCCTTCATCTTTCTTATCCTGACGTTTTGAGATCTTTTGAAGCGCGCTCTTCAGTTCATTTTCCTTAATGGGTTTCAATAGATAGTCAATTGCATTGACCTTGAATGCTTTTAATGCATACTCATCATATGCTGTCACAAAAATCACTGGTGGGCTGACGGACACCTTTTCAAAAATATCAAAGCTTGAACCATCAGCAAGATGGATGTCCATCAGGATCATATCAGGCGCAGGGTGCTGCTGAAGCCACTCCACCGATGAGTCGATGCTGCTTAAAGCTCCGATGACCTCAATCTTTGGATCGATATCGTTCAATAACTTTTGCAATCTCCGAACTGCGGCCTGTTCGTCTTCAATGATTAATATTTTCATGCTATTGCTTTTTGATGATTGGAATTCTTACTATAAATGATCCTGCATCTTTTTCAATGATCACTTTTCTTTCGCTCAGCAATTGGTATCTTCTTACGATACTCTGCAAACCGAACTGAGTGGAAGGCTCCGGTTTTGATTTGGGCTGTAAATTATTCTTCACTGAAATATAGCCGTCCTCATCAATGGTGATGTACACATCAAGAGGACGGATTTCAGAAATTATATTGTGCTTCACTGCATTTTCAACAAGCATCTGCAATGTCAGCGGAAGAATGTAAGCGTCTTTCGGAGCAGCTTCCAAATGCAACCTAAGATTGGTTCCGTATCGTTTCTGTAACAGATAACCGAAATTCAGGACCAATTCAAATTCTTCATCCACTGAAATGGTTTCCTGCTCACGGTACTGAAGCACGCTCCTGAAAAAATCAGAAAGTTTTTCTACATATTCAATAGCTATTTTAGGCTGGAGAGCATTTTCATCAATGATGGTGATGAGTGTATTAAAACTGTTAAAAAGGAAATGCGGATTGATCTGCGCCTTCAGCGTCTGCAACTGCGATTCGATCATATCTTTCTTCGCAAGAGCCAGGCGTTCTTTCCTGCTGACCCTTATTCTGACGATCCAATAAAAAATAATCACCATAATCGAAATGACCGCAATGATAAACCACAATTGAAACCAAAATGGTTTTGCAATAGTGAATGTATACGTTGCTAAAGGCTCGCTGAAAAATGATTTATTCTCTGAAGCTTTCACTATAAATGTATAATCCCCTGGAGGAAGACTTGAATAGGAAGCGATATTGTCTTTCGAAATCTTGGGCTCAAGATCATACCCCACCAGCTTGTAATAATACGTGACTGCATGAGGAGCAGTATACCATAAACCGACGTACTCGAAGGAGAAATAATTTTCATGGTATGAAAACAGATGTTTGCTCAGGAAATCAACCGGTTGCTGATTGACCCTCACCTGGGTGATCTGCGTGAGGGGGTCAATCGTGAATTCATGCGTAGCTGCATAATATTTCATGATCATATTTCGTCCGCCGATGTATACATATCCTTTGGAGTCGGTTGTCACAGCATTGTCCCCTGGCCTGAATTCCTCTGCTCCGATCTCTGAAGAATAATACATAAAATGTCTTCGCTCCGGTTCCATCAGGTCAATACCTCTGTGATGCGAGACGAGGATATCTCCGTTTCTCGAGGTCACAATGGACGTGACATTCATACTTGCAAGGCCCTGAGTAAGATTGAGCGGAATGTATGTGCTGTCATGCAATTCAACAAGACCATAATCATGTGTATTGAACCACATATGTCCCTGCTGATCTTCGCAAATGGAATATACAGTACGGAGTATAATGCTGTCATTTCCTTTAAACTGAGTGATCTTATTGCCATCAACACAATACGCTCCATTACCATCCGTTGCAAACCATGCACGATCTTTTGAATCAACAAAAACCTGGAATACAAAATGGAGATTAGACTGCCACGGATCACTGAGCAACTGGAAACGTACCTCTTTTTCATGTGTCACATCCTTGCTTAATGAATATGAAACGACTCCCTGAAGCGTACCAATCCAGATATCAGTTGAAGTTTTATCCATCGACATGATCGAATTGCCCAACATGGAGATGGATGAATTTAGAGGTCTTACAATTCCGGTCGAAGGTGTATACACAAACAAGCCTTTGTCAAGCGTGCCAATCCAAAGATTATGATACGCGTCTTCTACGATATCAGTAATGTTGAAATTATAATTCGGAGCCACTCTTACAATTTTGGAAACCTGATCAGTGTATTGCAACAGTAGATATAAACCCTTTATAGTCCCTATCCAAAGCTGATCCTGATGATCGCAATACAGTGTCTGGATCTCACCCACATCTGTGGTCAGTGACTCAAATGAATTGAAGGCAGAAAGAAGTATCCCTTCGTGTAGGGCGACCCAGATGTTTCCTTCAACATCAGCAAGAATATCCGAAACTTCAAAAGGCGCCAGGGATTGCAGACTTACAATTTTCCGAATAGAATGAAACAATGAATTGTACCGCCAAACACCTGTTGATTTAGTACCGATCCAGATTTCATGATTATTAAATATCTCAAATGAAGTGATCTGATCCATCTCCTGTCGATCGAAAGGTCTGAGAATGGATTTCTGAAGGGCATCATAAAACACTACTCCAAATTCAAATGTCCCTATCCAGATATTGTCGTGTTCATCTGATTTGAGCGCCGTGATAATCTGATCAGGCAAACCATCGTTTAAACCGATGTGCCGGATCTTTTTTACTTCATTTTCAAATGTGCATATGTCAATACCATCGTCTGTTCCCAGCCATATCTCTCCAAAGCTGGTATTCGTCATTGAGTAGATATCATTTCCTGATAATCCATCGTTCATATCGAAATTGAATAATCTGTCTCCCGTATAGACATAGACACCTTCACCGTAAGTCGCAAACCATATCCTTCCCAGTACGTCCTGTAAAATAGAGGTGATTGGTTTTGCCGGATGTCCCTCTTCAATTTCGAATGGCTGGACTTTTTTTAAACTATCCAGAAAATAAATATTTCCAGTCGCTGTACCTATCCATATGACACCCCTGCGATCTTCGAACAGGGAAGTAACAGCCTGTGATGCGACGGTTGAATCGAGTGGCACTGGATACCAAAGATTACCATCATACCTGACAAGACCGTTATCTGTGCCAAGCCAGATCATGGCCTGCTGATCCTGGAGCATGACATTGACCGGAACATCAGCAAAAGCATTACCTACTTCGTGCTGGATGAATTTAGGTTCTTGTGCTTTTGCAAGAAAACTACAAAAGAGAAGAGTAAGCAGGAGGAATAAGCGACTCATGATTTAGAGCCGGTGACGAAATCAATATCGATCTTCACGTCGATGTGTTCCGATATTTTCTGTCGCACAATTTTGGGAATTACAATCCCATGGTCTGCTAGTGGTATGGAAAAAGATGTATTCAGCACTGCTCCACTCTGTGAAAGTGTGATAGTGCCACGTATGATCCTTTCTTTAGATATGCCATGTATTTCAAGCATGCCTTTTGCTCTGACAGCGTAAGTACCATGGACATCAAATGGAATATCCTCAATCAGCTTGCCTGAAAAAGTAGCTTTTGGATATTTGTTTT
>JBDUDG010000198.1:0-6144 GCA_040003045.1 Saprospiraceae bacterium
CGAGCACGGGGCTAGTAGCAGGGATATTTTGGATGCCGCTAAAATCCTTGCTAACTGAGAACGTACCTTAATTCGCAGGTATAAGAATGGACCTTCACTTTTCCATTTTTGATGCCGGACATTTTCTTTACGAATTCATCCCTAGAATAAATAAGTCCACATTAAAAAGAAAATGAATAAAATGATCATTGTCACCATGACAAGAAATAGTAAGATAAAATATCTTGGAATCAGATACCTCCACCGATCTTTGTAGAACCGTTTCATAGCCAGCATGAGGTAGGAAAAAATATAAATTGTGAGTATTGCATTCAGAGAAGAAATCAAAATTAAAAGAAGTTCATTCTGCGATACATAGGCACAATAATTGATCGCCAGAATGATGCTCATGGTGACAAAGAGATATGCATAGAAATAAACAGAGAAAATAAAATGTTCTACATAATTGCGCCGTTTAGACCGGAAATAAAAAAGTTTAAGAAAGAATGCAAAAAACGGCAGACTCAGGAATAATAACTGTGGAAGCTTATGAAAAGCCTCACTCATAATATCAGTTACGATACTGTTAGCATCCCCTTCATGTTTTTCCGTTAATTCTTTATTTTTTTTATCTGCTCTTTTATTGAGCCAGTTGAGCAACCATCCATTCTCTGTTGAATCGCCAAAAGAAGGCATGGACATATCAATCTCAAGGCCTTCTGTGGAATCCTTCTTTGTCCTGCGGAGGCTATCCAATTTTTCTTTAATATCCTTTCTAACTAAATTTATATAAGTTGTGTCTGGTGAGCCCTCCAAATATTTTCTTTCCTGATCAAGATTATAGATGCGTTTGCGATAATTGTCTTTTGGTACTGAAGCAACTTGCAATTTATCCAAATTAACCATGTAAAAAAGAAACAGGAAAAAAACTGTTGACGCAAAGACATAGAACCTCAACGGGTCCAGGTTGTGACTTCGCTTGCCTTCCATATATTCCACTGCAACCTGACCAGGCTTCCGGAAAAGGATCTTGAGTGTGTGCCAGAATTTACCATCGTAATGGAACATATCCTGGACGTAGTGAATGACGAGGTGTAGAGCAGAATCGTGGATCTCGAGATTCTCCTGGCCGCAATGCGGACAATACCTGTCATCAACGAGTTTGCCACAATTCAGACAATTTTTTTCTGCTCTTACTTTTTTATGTCCCATGATCCGGATTCATAGATTTGCGATTTGAGAACAAACTGTAATTGTCATATCTGGCAGAAAAGGATAAAAGAATAAGGATCATAAAGGAAGTCGATTAAATTTTAAACAATTCCATCCATTACCTTTGGCAATCTATGGCTGAAGATATAAGTTCGTTTCAATATCAGATAAAAACAGGAATTCCTTCGGGCCTTCCATTGTTCATGGGTCGTGATGATTCTATTCAACATGCTCCTGTGCGGAATATACAGAGTCTTATCAATGAAGAGAGAAGACTGGCACTTCAGAATGCATTACGATATTTTCCTGTAGAAACTCACGAAATACTGGCTGCCGAATTTGCACTTGAGCTTGATGTGTATGGCCGAATTTACATGTACAGATACAGACCTGTTTATTCAATGTATTCGAGGTCAATAGATCATTATCCTGCTAAAATTCCACAGGCCGCTGCGATCATGCTCATGATTCAAAATAACCTTGATCCACTGGTAGCAAAATATCCGCATGAGCTGATCACTTATGGAGGAAATGGAGCTGTGTTTCAAAATTGGGCACAATATCTGTTGACCATGCGATACCTCAGTGAGATGACACAAGAGCAGACGCTTGTTCTTTATTCCGGTCATCCCTTAGGTTTATTTCCATCAAATGCATCTGCTCCTCGAGTAGTTGTAACAAATGGAATGATGGTTCCTAATTACAGCTCAAAGGAGGACTGGAACAAATACAACGCAATCGGTGTCACGCAATTTGGTCAGATGACAGCAGGATCATTTATGTACATCGGGCCCCAGGGAATAGTGCATGGCACAACGATCACCTTGTTCAATGCGGGAAGACTTAAAGGACTGGGAGATGATCTGAGAGGTAAGGCTTTTGTGACATCAGGATTAGGTGGCATGTCAGGAGCTCAGGCAAGAGCTATGCTGATCACCGGCGCTACTGGCATTATAGCAGAAGTGGATGGTGATGCTATAAATCAACGAATAGCTGATCAATATATCAGAAAGGAAGATGTATTCTCTGATGTCAAAGAGCTTTTGCAACAATTTCTCAACACCAAAACGTCCGGTGAATCAAAATGCTTTGTTTATTATGGAAATATTGTTGAATTATGGGAAGCTATTGTTGAAAAATTTATTCATATCGAAATGGGTTCTGATCAGACCTCGTGTCATAATATTGATCAAATGGGTTATTGTCCGGTTGGATATACATTTGAAGAAGCGAAAAAATTATTACAACACGATCAGCCTGCTTTTCTTGAAGCGATCAGAGATACTTTACACAGGCATATTCATGCAATTAATATTCTGACTGCACGGGGAATGTATTTCTGGGATTACGGAAATGCATTTTTGTACGAAGCTGCCAAAGCAGGAGCGGATGTGAAAGATGAAAGCAAACCTTCCGGTTTTAAATATCCATCTTATGTTGAAGACATCATGGGGCCACTTTGTTTTGATTTTGGGTTTGGGCCATTTCGCTGGGTCTGCACTTCGGGATTGAATGAAGATCTTGAAACGACGGATAGCATCGCGGCTGAAGCGATACGAGATATACTATTGGATTGCGCAACTGACGTGAAAAGTCAATGGAATGACAATTTGCGATGGATTGAAAATGCAAAGAGGGACATACCTCCCGTGGGTAGCAAGTCAAGGATACTCTATGCGGACGCTGAAGGAAGAATTGAAATCGCCGGCAGATTTAATAAAGCTATACATGATGGAAAATTAAAAGGACCTGTTGTGCTGGGCCGGGATCATCATGATGTAAGTGGCACCGATTCACCATGGCGTGAGACAGCGAATATTTATGATGGTTCAAAGTATACAGCAGACATGGCGATCCAGAATGTGATCGGGGATGCAATGCGCGGTGCCACGTGGGTGAGTATTCATAATGGCGGGGGTACCGGATGGGGAGAAGCCATCAATGGCGGATTTGGTATGATGCTGGATGGATCTGAAGCAAGTGACACTGCATTAAGATCAATGTTGTTTTGGGATGTCAATAATGGAATAGCCAGAAGAGCGTGGGCAAGGAATCCGAATGCCATGTCCACAGCATTGGAGGCAATGAAAAAAGAAGTGAATTTAGAAATTACGATGCCAAACCTGGTTGATGAAGAATTGCTGAAAAAGTACTTTACATAACTTTTTTAAAATAGTCAGTTGCCTTTTTTCCTGGAGCTTAGATTTAACTTATAATTACAAAAAACACACTGACGCTTCTTATATTATTTATAGTACCAGTGCTGAGTATTATTATGCACCTGAGGATTTTTACGCTTCCGATCCAGGGGAAGGATACGTGGAGGCAGAGCAAAACAGGATGGACTATTATAAATTTTTCGACAGAAATTCTCAACATTCCTACATTGGTTATTTTATTTATTGGTATTTATTATTGTATCAAAGAAAGAAGTTTATTTTTTGCAAAGCCCGTATATTTCTACATCCCCCTCCTCGTCCTTTTCATGTATTTCTTCTATATACTGAATGTGATACGGGAAGGCCATGATTACTACCTGCTGCCTTTCTATCCTGTTTTTATACTACCCATCATTTTAGCACTGAGTAAACTCCCGGTATTGGAAGGTTTCCGGGAAGATATTTATTGCAATCCTGATCCTTGCTATGCCTGTTGTATGCTGGCTTAGTGTAAAAGATTTCTGGGATAAAAAATATGCTTATTTCAATCTTGATTTTTTTAATTGCCGGGAGCAATTAAGTACAATAGGGTCCCAGGACGATAAAGTCATCGTTATAAATGATGAATCTTTTGCCATATTCCTCTATATACTGGACAAACAAGGTTATGTCTTTTGGAATGACCACCTCCCGGTAGGTTGGATCAAGGATATTATCAAGCGTCATGGTGCCTCATACTTATTTTCAGATTCTAGAGTTATTGAAAACCAGGAAAACTTTGACGAATGTATTTCAGAAATGGTTTTGGAATGTGGTTCCATCAAGGTGTTTCGGTTAAAAAATCCGGATGAGATCCATGATTAAATTTTTGGGACCTGGTTAAAATAAATTTATTTTATTACTGTCACATCACCTTTGCTTACTGTATGTGTTCCATCGGCCATTGTAAATTTTATCATGTAAACATATACTCCCGGATTGACGAGGCCTGCGGGAGTGAGTCCATCCCATAACCTGAGATGGCCTTCATTTGACAGATTTGCATTCTCACTCATGATGCCTCCCCACCGATCAAAAATAATGGCAAGATCGATGGAAGTAACATTAAATGGATCTGAAGAAACTTCAAAAAAATCATTCACCTGATCATCATTTGGAGAAAATATATTTGGGATATAGATTACAGGATCTCTGTCAACTCTGATTGTAACTGAATCTGTATCCACACAGCCTGTCTCCGTTTCGGCTGTAATGACATAAGTTACATCCTGAAAAGGAGTTGCCATGGTTGAAATGCAATTTGAACAGGCAAGGCCATCTGTTGGATCCCACATGGACATCCAAACCGGAAGATTTGAGGTGGTTTCAAGTAAGATCGAATGACCCAATACGATCGTTGTGTCGTGTATAGTATGGATTTTTAACGGCGGACCGTCAGGAACGATGATCTCCTGTTTATCAAAACATCCATTCTGATCCAGTATCCACGCTGTATATGTTCCGGCCGGTAAAGTCACCGATGAAGCGGGTGGTGGAATAATACTGTCGTTGATCCGGAAATCGAATGGTGGCCTTGTACCTGAAACAGAAAGAACAGAAATCGATCCATCATCAGCACCCTCGCACGATGGCGGTGAAAACGTAAAATCGGCCACGATAGGTGGATCAGGAACTATCACAAGGTCAAGTGTCACAATACTGTCACAGCCATTTGAAGCAATAAGATGATCCTGATAAATTCCGGTCTGACCATATTCAATCCCGCCAAGATTAAAAGTCAAACCTTCGCAGAGTGTTTTTTGAATGAGGAATTCTACCGGCACTACTTCGACCATTTCGATATTTGAGATAATCCTGCACTTTGGATTCGTGAGATTGGAGAGGCTGGTACTGTAGAGATACCTGAAATAATATTCTCCTGCAGATTGCTGAGTGACCTGGTAGGTATAATCTGTTGCCCCGGAAATATCTGTCCAGTTGATCCCACCATTAAGGCTTAATTGCCATTGGATGGAACCTGTATCTGCATCGATGTGTGCAGTGAGAAAAGGAAAAAGTGAATTCTCACAAATTTTTCCTTCGGGAGAAATAGAAATGGAAGAAGTCGGTCCACATGTGCGGAAGCTGATATTATCCAGAGCCAGATCATTGCCAAATCCTCCGGGAGCATTGTTTCGCAGTGTCAGCTTCAAAGTATTCTGACCGGTACCTGTTGTAAACGTAAACCCAAAAGAGTGCCATTTTTCATCTTGCGCAATCTGGCCGGTTGAATAAATTACAACATCATCAATCAGAAAACTGACATTGGGAAGTATGTGTCCTCCTGCTGCTTTTTCAATAATGTTAATTACATCGGCGGAGAACTGGTACAATGTGTTATCACAAATATTGTTGATGACCTGTTCATAAAATATGCCTGGTGTGACACTTGCATTGACCACCATCATGTATCCATTTGGATCAGTACTATTGTCACCTATCCGGATCCAGTCAGGAAATGATGAAGACCAAATCTTCATATCATTCGTGAGGATATATTCACCATCATCGGGTGGAGGCTGCAGTGTATAAGTGAATCCAGGTGCAAGACCGGGATCAGCAGGCACTATATTTGCTGTGCCTGATCCGAAATCACCTGATGTAAAAATGTTTTCACCAAGATTGCCTGAGCATAATGTGGCCTGGCTAAAAGAGAGGTGGAAAGATAAAATAAACAGCAGTTGACTGAACAGAAAAATCATACATCGTCTTCGAACTGCTTCGCTCATAAGTGCAAAATAGGGACTAAAGGGCG
>JBDUDG010000199.1:0-6143 GCA_040003045.1 Saprospiraceae bacterium
CGATAGCAAGTTGTTATCCAACTGTGGCGGCAGCAGAAGCGGCAGCATTACTGGCGACAACAGCTACGGATAATTGTGTAGGAGGCATAGTAGAGACTGCGAATACAGTCGGGACATGTAGTGCATTAGTGACCGTCACCGAAACAGATGGCTGCGGCAATTCATCAACGACAAGCTATACTACCAGAATAGACAATGCGCCACCGGTAGTCATGGGAGGAACTATTGCGGCATGTTATCATACTGTAGCAGAAGCAGAGGCAGCAGCTCTTGCGGCTACAAGTGCAACAGACGCTTGTCCCGGAGTCATCATAGAGATGGCAAGTACAGTTGGGACATGTAGCGCAACAGTGACTGTGACCGAAACGGATCAGTGTGGTAATCAATCTTCATTTACATACAGTACACGGATTGACAACACTGCTCCGGTGATCATTACCGGCACGATAGCAACTTGCTATCAAACAGTAGGTGATGCAGAAGCAGCAGCATTGCTTGCGACAACGGCAACTGATAATTGCAGCGGAGCCATAGTGGAAGCAGCAAGTACAATAGGAACATGTACGGCGATCGTGACCGTCACGGAGACGGATGGATGTGGTAATCAGTCAGCGACCACGTATACGACACGTATTGACAACACTCCACCGATGATCACCACAGGCACGATAGCAAGTTGTTATCCAACTGTGGCGGCAGCAGAAGCGGCAGCATTACTGGCAACAACAGCTACGGATAATTGTGTAGGAGATATTCTCGAGTCAGCAAGTACTGTCGGCACATGTATGGCCACAATAACGGTAACGGAGACGGATGGATGTGGCAATACCGCATCTGTAAGCTATACAGCGAGTGTCGATGGAATAGCACCTGATATATCAACTTGCCCAGTAACCCGTACTATAGAAGGGTGCAATACAAGCGCAATCACGGGTCCTGTCTTTTCACCAATTTTAACTATCACAACAATAGGTGTGTTTCAAAATGAGACTAACCAGGGAGTTGTAACTGACAATTGCATTATCAACTCCGTGTCATATATTGACGCGGTAGGAGCAACGACTTGTCCGACTGTAGTGACCAGAACATGGACGATCACTGATGCATGTGGAAATAGCTCAAGCTGTAGTCAGACGATCAATGTCAACGACACTACAAGTCCGGTCTTCACATTTTGTCCACCCAACACAACAATTAATTGTCCACAAGTGCCAGTATTCCCAATTGCAACAGCAACTGATGTGTGCAGCCCAGCAGTAGTCATTACATTTGCGAATGTTACTGTACAGGGTTCATGCCCAGGCCAATATAGCGTCACCAGGACATGGACAGCTGTAGATAACTGTGGTAATTCTGCTTCTTGTTCTGCAATGGTCACAGTTCAGGATATTACGCCTCCGGTTATACATTGTCCTGATGATCTTGTACTTCAGTGTACAGCAGGTGCTAATTATGTAGCCCTGATAAATTCCTGGTTAGCTACTGCAACTGCGACAGATCTTTGTGATGCCAATGTTGCCATTTCGAATAATTATGATGGCGTGAGTATACCATCCTTTACTTGCCAGGGTGGTCTGGTGATCACCTTTACAGCAGTAGATGATTGTGGTAATACAGCAACCTGTACGTCTACTATTCGAAAACCGTGCTTCACAGTCGAATCCTGGGTATACCTGGAAGGATCAGCAACGAATCCAAATGGTTTACCAACTTATACACTACCGATGAGAACCACACTAAATAATCTCAGATTATTACCTGGTCAGACCGTAGTGGATCCATTCTTAGGTAATAAGTATACACCTGCCGGTCAACCATATTCCGGACCGCCATGGAACTACCCTGGTAATGAAGGAAGCTTATTTGATTCGGGAGGCAATCCGATGTTTGCAGATGCAGGTTATCCTCCTACTGTGACAGATTGGGTATTGGTAAGTATTCGCGCTGATTCTGCAGGAACGGGAGGCCCAATTTGTGAGGCTGCAGCTCTCCTCCATAAAGATGGAACGATTCAATTTGTACAGCCATTGACGTGTTGCGGTATCAGTGAAAGTCAGAGTTATTACATAGTGATCGAACATCGTAATCACCTGATCGTAATGTCAGCTGCTAAAACACCGTTCATTAACCACAAGATGACTTATGATTTCCGGAATCAGCAAAGTTGGGAAGATCCGTTATTCGCGGGCTTTAACATATTTGCCCGTCAAAAAGAAATACTTACTGGCCAGTTTGCCATGTTTGCAGGAAATGGTAATCAGTCACCTTCAGCCAATGCAGACACGGATATCAACTTTGATGACCGGACCTTCTGGGAAGGTCAAAACGGACAGGTGGGTCAATACCGGGTAGGTGATTATAACCTCAATGGTGATACCAACTTCAACGACCGTATCACTTGGGAAAGAAACAATGGTAAGTTTACAAGCGTGCCAAGAAATTAATCCTTAAAAAGAATAGTGCCGGGATTTACCTGGCACTACTCTTTATTTTTCCAGTCCATTGTAAATTTGATTCATCTTTAACTCTCTGCCAAAGGATTTAGCACAATCTTTAGAGTAACATTTTTATGGTACTAACCAGGACCAGGCTAAAACGCTACTATCAAAGAATTGCAAGATTTACTCGGCGAATATCCGGGCATTAACAATAAATTTTATTAAATATACATACCGATATGATTATTAGAATATTAAATATGATTAATAAGCTAGAAGTTATACCCTTAAATCTTTAAATTTTTACCTTTTATATTCAAATTGCCTAACTTAGCGCCCCTTAAGTACCCCAAATCAATTGAACATTTATACCCACACATCATATTTTCCCAATAATACCTTTTCAGAAATATGTTCTGTTGACCGCGGTATTTGGTTTCAAGGAAAAATAAATTTGGCACGTTTGCCCGGGCAAAAAACATTTAATGCTCTGACAGACAACCTTTTTCCCAGAAAATCAAGTATTAAGGAAGAATTTTCAAATGGTTGCTGATTTTAAATAGAAAATAAGAGGAAGTCGGCATAACAGCTTCCACTTATTTAGCCCATTTATTTTTCAGCTCATTTGCGTTTGATGAGAATACCACTCAGGTAGGAATTTGCATTTTTTGCAAAAATGCAAATACTATGCCTGGATATTGAAGTGAAAATACCAAGCATTTATCACCCTTTATTAGACTGTATAGAACTGATGAAAATTCAAACAGGATCAAACAAATCTATTGTTAGATTATTGCTTTTTAGTTGTTTCATGCTTACCCTCATGAACACTGCATTTACTCAAAGCCAGCAACCGGATAAGGTAAATGAAAAAAAGGAAACTGACGAACGCGTCCGAAAAACGCTGAAAGAAAGCTCGCAAACGATTCAGTTTCTGGAAAACAAAGGGCAAATCGACAATAAGGACGTGCTCTATTATTTTCAGAACGGAAACAATTCAGTATATGTCGAAAAAGACAGAATTCGTTTTGTGACCTTAAAGGATACGCTTGTAGATAATGATGAAGAGCATAAAGAAGCTCAGACAGAAATTGAACCTCAGCAAGGCGAAAGGTCACGGGAAATCCTGGGCTCACATACATTTTCACTTTACCTGAAGGGTTCAAATCCTGTACCGGGTATAAAGCTTGGTGATGCATTCACGACAAAGTATAATTATTTTCTAGGTGAAGATCCAAACATGTGGGTGAGTGGGGTCAGAGCATCAAAGGAATTGACATTGGAAGATATTTATCCCGGAATCAACCTCCGTCTGTATAGTAATGCAGACGGATCAATGGAATTTGACTGGGTCATGGATGCCGGTGCGGATTATTCTAAAGTAAAAATGCACTTTGAAGGTCAGGATGATTTATCCGTTGAACCTGATGGTAATTTGAAAGTTGGACTGCGATTTACGGATGTGAAATTTAATATTCCTGAATCGTATCAGGTCACCGATCATGGCAAAGTTCCGGTAAGTTTCTCTTTTACAAAATCAAACGAAAGTACAATAACATTTGATACACACTCTTCAATCGATACCCGATTCCCAACCGTTATAGATCCTACATTAAGTTGGGGTTCTTTTTTTGATGGAAACGATGTAGGTTTTGATGACTACCTTTTTGCTATTCAGGTCGACCCAATAACAGGAATTCTTTATTGTGCAGGTGGTACAAATCGACAAATTCCGACTGGCGCTGCTCCTTATAATGCAAATGGATACCTGAACGTCGTGACTGGACTTAATGGCGCTGCAGATGCCTTACCTCACGTAGCAGTTCTATATCGAGTTAACAGTTCAGGGACTGCCCTGTTGGATTTAACACTCTACGGACCAAGTGCTGTTGTAGCTTCAGATAATACTTTAGCGCATAGTTTGAGTCTTTCAACTAACAACGTCTTCATAGGTGGTGTTACGACTTCTGCCATTCCGACTCCAGGCTCTCCCTTCGATGGTACACGTAATAATGGCGATGGATTCGTTGCTATTTTCTCCAAGGATTTGGGCACACTTATCTATGGAACATATTTAGGTGGATCTGGTGATGAAGTCCTGGGTGTCACTTCAATCAGGGCGCTAAGTGACAATTCTTTTGTAGCAGGTCTTACAGCAAATGCTGCATTACCTGCTTCCTATATTTCCGCTGGCGCCGCAGATGTTACTTTTGGCACAGGATCTGAAATGTATATAGCAAAATTCACTTCTAACAATGTGCTTAGTTGGGGAACTTATGTAGGAGGTACAAGTGATGAAGTGTTCAATGATCTTGAAGTTTTTAGTGATGGACGCGTTGCATTTGCTGGTTATGGAACGGGTCAGCTTACGGAAGTAAATAGCGCAGCGGGAAGATCTACTAGTACAAATAATACTGATGGAATAATAGGTGTGTTAAATGCGACAGGAACAGCATTTAATTATTTGGATGAAATCGGTGGCAGTAATAATGACCGTATCAACGATGTAGAGATTGTGGGTGAAACACTTTATTGGACAGGTTCCGCCGAAACAGGCTTTCCGGTATCTGCTTCCGGAGTCTTTGATAGTTCACAAAATGGCGGAACAGATGTGATTGTAGGAAAAGTGAATGCAGGCGGTTCCAGTGGATATTTGGCTACTTATTATGGCACAGATTCCGGCGATTTAGGAAATGGTATCAAATTAGTGACTTCGACTAATTGTGCAGGAGTAACGACCACTTTTCTTCTTGTGTTCGGCACTGTCGGTGGTTCAGGGCTTCCTACTCCAAATTTCAATGGTGAACCATTTCACAATTCCACCTATCAGGGTGGGTTGGATATGTTCTTTGCCGGATTCAGCAGCGATCTTTCCACGCTAAACTATGGCACTTATATGGGGGGAGCGAATGATGATTATCTTGGTTCTACAGGAGATCCAAGAGGAGCAAATCACTTGTGGGTCAATAATGTTAATGTGTATTTAGGCACTACAACGCATAATACTGTTCATGTCCCTAATCTCGTGGCTGGAGGGTTTGATTTGACCCGAACTAATGAAGCCAGTGGAGAGGACACACATTTAATTATTTCGATTCAGTTTCCTTCGTTTATTGAATCTGACTATGGTGATGCTCCGGCTACCTATGGTGCTCCTGGACATAGCCTGTCGTGTAACACGATTAAAATAGGTGCTTTATTGGATGCTGAGGCAGCCTCTGCACCTACGACACTAGCCAATGGGGATGACATTGCAGGATCAGATGATGAAGATGGAATTGCTACAATGCCTGTGTTAATGAATGGAACTCAAACATTTTCCGTTACGGTGAGTAATGTTCTTAACAATACGGGATCTGCCGGAATATTATATGGATGGGTTGATCTGAATAGCGATGGACAATTCTCAGTTGGTGAACTTGCATCAATTGCAGTGCCATCAAATATAGCTGCCTCAAATAAAACATTAACATGGACAAATGTCCCCGTGAGTGGAGCAGCCGCTAATCACTATCTCAGGATCCGTCTTACGACCAATAGTCTGAGTGATGATCCTGGAACGGCTGCAGTGGATGAACGTTCAACCGTCGGTGCATCTAATGGAGAAATCGAAGATTACCGTGCAATAGGATTGAACTGCCCTGTGACTTCAACGTCAGCCCCCTGTCTCACGCAAGCGCAAATTAATTCAGCCTATGCTGATTG